>NZ_QBLR01000242.1:0-5321 GCF_003070835.1 Halanaerobium sp.
TTCGATAACACTAAACAAATTAATTTTTTTGAAAAAATTTTATTAGATGACAAAGTAAAAATAAAAACTGAAATATTTCATGTAGGTAAAAGCTCAATTTATATTTATGCTGAAGCTTTTATAGAAGCCACTAATAAAGATTTAATTAAAGCTGCGGAAGCGTTTTTAATATTTGTTGGAATTGATGATAACTTAAATTCGTCTGTAGTTCCATCGTTAGTTTTTGATTCCAGATTAGATAAACTTCGTTCAGAGAAAATAAAGAAAAAATTTGATCTTTAAAAAATAATATAAGCACCTTATTGCAGAAGAACATGATCTAAACATGATATCTGGTTCTGATTTTCATGAGGAGGAAGATTTAGCACTGGGTGGAATTACTGCCGAAAGGCTGCCATCAGATATGAGGGAGCTCTGTTCTTTGCTTAGAAGTGGAGAGTATGATCTGATAAAGGATGGTAATAACATAAAAGAGTCTTGAAGTTTCTTAATGCTCTCCGCTTTTAATAAAACTTTAAAATAAGCATTAAAAAGCAGACAGATTAAAATTTAATATCTGTCTGCTTAAATAATCTATAAAAAATCAAAACCTGACATTACAGCACTTAAAAAAGCAAGAACTAAAAATAAGGTATATTCTTTATGAAAAATATCCTTACTTTCTTTAAGATCCAGCTGTTCTTTGATAGCGGTAGTAATAACAAAAATAAGATAAATACCTGTCAGAGCTGCTGCTAAAATAATTAAATCCTGATAATTATAATTTGTTCTTTCCATAATATTAAATTGTAAGGATAATAAAGCAGGTAGAGCAATAAATTCTCGTTTTATACCAGCAATCCAGTTTCCCTGCAGCAGATTACCAGTTTTTATTAATTTAACTGCAATCAGCGAATTCAAGAAATAAACAGCAGGCAGCAGGAAATCAGCTGAGCTGAGATAATAAGAAAAAAACCAGGCAGAGACTGCACTAAAAGCCATTGCTCCGGTGATAATAAGCCCCTCTTTAAAAGAAGCTCTAAGTTTTGGTGTTTCTACGATGATCAGCAGTACTGCTGTAAAAGAGATTAAAACAATATTATTTTTCAAAAGCTGATCCCAGAAGAGCAATATCATTTCACTCATGGTTTTACCTCCCCTTCTAATTTAATTTCAGCTTCGTTTTGCGTCTTTTTTTCTAATTTGAATTTATTTATTATTAGTTCATAAATAAAAGCAACCAGGCTCAATATTAAAAAGGCACCCGGGGGATTAGCAGCCAGAGAAAGAGGAGGTTCTACAAAAATTTGATAGTTTAAAATACTACCTTGACCAAGCAGCTCTCTTAAAACTGAAACTGCAAGCATTAAATCAAAAAATAAAGTATGGTTAATTATAAAATTAACTAAACTTTTATTTTTAAGTTCAGCATAAAGCAGGGGTGTAACTCCAATTAAAATAAAATAATAATTAAAATTTTCTGCCTGACTTTTAAAAATTTGAGGCAGCAGTGTATAAAGAAAATAAGAAATTCCAAGACCTGTACCTCAGAGAATTATCTCACCAGTTTTCTGCTGAAAAAAATGCTCAAATTTTAAATAAATAATTTTAATAACTGCTGCTGTAAAACTAATTGTCAGAGCAAAAATAAGAGCATAAAGAACTCCGTTTCCTGTACCTGCAAGTAGAGCAAGTAAGCCTAAAAGACTGATTTTATTTACCAGGCTCAGTTCATTAATCATTAAATCATTCTCCTTTCTTACTATTTTCTATATTATAATGTTATTATGGATTATTTTTTTAAGCAATTAGCAGAGAAAAATAACTAAACAACGCAATTATTACTGCTGCAATTATAGAAGCTCCAACGATTTTATAGTTTCTTTTTCGGATTTGATACTGCCCATAGTGGAAGCCTTCAAATAAATGATCAAATAAATAGGAAAGACCATTCATTGTTAAAATTGCAAAGGTTACTCCACCGCTGTAGCTGGAAAAGTAGCGAATCAGAACTGTTAAAGCTCCACAACCGGCTCCGAAAAATAATCTTCCTTCTCTGGCAGCAGGAGAGGTGACCATATCTGTTGCCATAAAAAATGCTCCCAGAATAACTGCTCCAGAAAAAACACTTAAAACAGGGTTAACTCCCAGTAAGGCTGAGGTAATAATTACTGCTGTTATAAAAGCACCGGGGATTCTCCATTCAATATAACCTCTATAATATAAAAAAGCTGCACCAATCAATAATGCAAGAGCAGAAGTTTCTCCGATAGCTCCAGGGATATTCCCGCTAAATAGATTCCAGATTCCGCTGAGACCATTCTGATTGAGATATGTATAAGAAGAGTCAGCTGCTCTATGGGCTAAAGGGGTTGCCCCGGTAATTCCATCAAAAGGAGCGGGCCAGCTGCTAAAATAACTGGCAAAAGAAAGCCTGATAATTGCTCTACCGGCCAGAGCAGGATTAAAGATATTATTTCCCAGACCTCCAAAAAGTTGTTTGGCAATAATTATTGCAAAAAAGGCCCCAACTAGAGGCAGCCAGAAGGGAGAATCAGCAGGAATACTCATTCCTAAAAGCATTCCGGTTACAAAAGCACTGCCATCACCCGGGAATTTCCTGGTAAAGGGATATTCTAACAAAACTGAAAAAACTGCGGTTGAAAAAATTAAAAAGAGAGCATAATAACCAAAAAATACTGCTGCAGCCACAGCTGCTGGTATTAAGGCCAGCACAACATTCCACATTGTTTTTTCTATTGAATCATCTGTTCCAATATGAGGACCAGAAAGTTTTAAATCCATTTTAGACCACCTCCATTAATTATTTCTTTCTCTTACCCGGGCTTTACCCTCTCTTAACCATCTCAATAGAGGTCTGCCGGCAGGACAGACATAGGCACAGCTTCCGCATTCTATACAGCTGGCAAGACTTAAAGCCTCTGCTTCTTCTAGATAATTATTATTTATGAAATCAGTAATTCGATTTGGAGTAATATAAACAGGGCAGGCATCCACACATTTAGCACAGCGAATACAGACTCTGCTTTCATACTCCTTATATTCAGATTCTGATAATATAATAATGCCAAAACCAGTTTTGGTAACTGGAATTTCTGTGCTTTCAGCTTTAAATCCGGTCATTGTTCCTCCAATTATTAAAATACTATCTTCAGATACTACTCCACCACAGTAATCAATCAATTCTTTAATCGGAGTTCCCACCGGCACAATTAAGTTTTTAGGATTTTTAATACCATATCCACTTACAGAAACTATTCTATCAACCACCGGCTGTTTTTCATCTACAGCTTCTGCAACAGCAACTGCAGTCTGAACATTGTTTACTATTACTCCAACTTCCATGGGTAATTCTCCTTCTGGAATTTCTCTATTTAAGCAGGCTTCAATTAGCATCTTTTCGGCCCCATGGGGATAAAGTGAATCCACAACCTGATAACTCAACTCAGGCCATTTTTTTGCTTCAGAAGCTAATTTTTTAATTGCTTTTTCCTTATTTTCCTCACAGACAATAAATCCGTTTTTTGCCCCAACCATTTTTTTGATTAATTCCAGACCTCTAAAAATTTTGGCTGTTTTTTCCTGCATTGTTCGATCATCAACAGAGACATAGGGTTCAGATTCGGAGCCATTGATAATTATAGTATCAATAGGTTTATCTGCAGGTGGTGATAATTTGATATGGGTAGGGAAACCAGCTCCTCCCATTCCAATTATGCCTGAGTTTTTAATAATTTCTTTAATTTCTTCAGCACTTTTTTCTTTTTTAGTTTTTAATGAAAAATTTATTCTTTTAACTTCTGCATTTTGATCTCTTTTGATAATAATAGCCTCTGATTTACCACCTCTACCATCAGGTATTTCTTTAATGTCTAGAATTTCTCCCGAAAGACTGGCGTGAAGTCGGGCGGAAACTCCTTCCTGTTCTTCAACGATACACTGGCCCCTTTTAACATAATCACCTTTTTTGACAGTTATTTTACCAGGTCGACCAATATGCTGTCTTACAGGCAGATAAACAACTTCAGGTAGGGGTAATTCTTCAATTTCTAAATCTGTATTTAATTCTTTTCGAGCGGGAATTTCAATCCCTCCCATAGAAAAGTGTTTAATTTCATCAGACATTTCAATCAGCTCCTATCTTTTAATAAAAAATATCTACTAAATTTGATAGAGATCCTTAATTTTAAGGGCTGCTTTTTTGATATCTTCAGCCTTGATTTCGGCTCTATAATTGTCAACTTTTTTCTGAGAATGTTCATACATTGGATCATAATACTCTTCTAAAAGCAATTTAGTTAATTCTTTAAATTTTGCTGCTTCAGCCATTTCTAAAAGCTTAAAATAAGAATTTTTACCAGCTTTTTTGATTATATATTTTTTAATTGCTGTTAAAGACTCTAAAACTCTTTCAACAAATTCATGCTGGTTACTTTCTATGTCTTTTATATATTCTAGATAAATGTTTTCCACCCTTTTTTTCATCGAAGCAGTAATCAGTAAATCATCACCAGCTTTCATATTCTGATGAAAAAATTCTGGAATGACTGAATGACCAACTCTTCTGCTTTCAGCTTCTACAAAAATCACTTCACCTTTATTATCCTTTTCTTTCAATTCTTCCCAGAGTAATGATTCAAAATATTTCTGATTATATGGTTCTTGAAGACCGATACTGCCAAAAGCTGAACCTCTGTGATTGGCTATTCCTTCCAGATCAATAATATTTGCACCCAGCTTTTCCATTTCCTTTAAGATATAGGTTTTTCCCACTCCGGTATTTCCGTGTAGAACTGAAATTTTACCCTTAAATTTATAGTCTGCCAGCTTATCCATAATATAATGCCGGTAATGTTTATAGCCCCCTTCTAATCTGTAAACCTCAATACCTGCCAGATCAGAAAATTCAGCCAGACTCTTACTTCTTAGCCCTCCGCGAGAACAGAATATAATTAGATTATCATAATTTTGAGCAAGTTGATTAACCTCTGCAATTAAATCTGGAATTTTTGGAGAAACTAATTCAACACCCTTCAATTTTGCCTTTTTTGGGCTCTGCTGTTTATAAATAGTACCGATGATTTTTCGTTCTTCGTGATTGAGTAATTCTATATTAACTGCACCCGGAATTGTGGCTTCCTGATATTCAGCTTCAGTTCTGGCGTCGATATAGATGCTATTTTTTAATTTTAGACTTTCCTGGTAAGTGATTAATCTTTCTTTTCTCATTTATTTACACCCTCTGATAAAATTATTAATAGATGAAATTGTTATCTATATTAAATTGATTTCATTAGTTTAACAAAATAAATTGTCTTATA
>NZ_QBLR01000243.1:0-5283 GCF_003070835.1 Halanaerobium sp.
AGCAAAGATACTGCTTAAAGCAAGTTTAAAGGAATTCTTTTTATTTCTGCTCTGCCAGTATTCAGCGATAAATATTAAAAGAAAAGGGCCAATTATAAAACCCAGAGGACCCAAAAATATTGTACCAGCTAACATTCCAATAACAGCTACCATAATTGTTCTATTGCTTCCACCCTGTTTTTTAATAAAATAAGCATTGGCCAGATAATCTGCCAGAAAAATAATAACTGTAATTAAAACTGCTCCGGTCCAAAAATAAGCAGAATAACTGATATTTGTTTTAATTAATTTATATAAAATAACCGCCGCCCAGAAAAATACAGAATCCGGCAGCACTGGTAAAAAGATTGCCGCAATTTCTACTGCAAATAAAATCAAAACCATAATAATTAAAAAAATCTCCAAAATAACCACCCCTTAAATAATTGCCAGTTATGAATTTTTATATTTAAGTTTCTAAAGAAGTTAAAACTCAGTTGACAAAAAGTTTTTAATGACTTGCCTAAATTTTATTATAACACAAATTACAAAGAGCAAGCAAAAAACCCTGTTCTAAAAAACAGGGCATTTACTTGCTCTTAAAATTAATTGTTATAGAATAAAATTAGCTGTGAACTTTTTACTCTATTGCTAAATAACAGTAATGATTATTTTATTGGAAATAATTATAGCTAAAGCTCTAAGCGTTATTAGCTACAACTTCTAACACTTCATCAATATCAGGTAATTCTGGAATATCATATTCTTTTGCCCAAAGAACTTCTCCTTCAGAGTTGACTAGAATATTAACTCTACCAGAAATTCCTTTTTCTTTAATAAAAATGCCCAGTTTTGTAGCAAATTCACCATGAGGCCAGAAATCAGATACAAGTCTTAAATTTTTTAACTCCATATCTTCAGCCCAAGCGCTTTTGGAAGGTACAGGATCAACACTGATTCCTAGAGGAACTGTATTATTTCTTTCTAATTTATCAAAATTATCTTCCAATGCCTGCATTTGATTACGGCAAACACTTGTCCAGGCTAAGGGGTGAAATGAAAGTAAAATATTATTACCCTCAAACTCATCTAATGAAACTTCTTCTTCATTGTGATCTCTTAATTTGAATTCTGGAATTTTGTCACCTTTGTTAAATTTCATTTAAAATACCTCCTGTTAAATATATTAAACCTGAGTTATTAACTTGATTTAATTGTATAGTTATTGAGAATAAATATCAAGTGAAAATTTAACAATTTACATAATTATTTTACTTTTGTATTAATATAAATTATGGTATAATAACATATATTACTAACTGGCTGTGGCGCAGCTTGGTAGCGCGCTTCGTTCGGGACGAAGAGGTCCGGGGTTCAAATCCCCGCAGCCAGACCACTTTTTTAAAAATAAAAAAAACAATAAAACTCAATTTGATTTTTCTAAACAGCATGAGCTTTATTGCTTTTATTTAATATTCATTTCTATTTTTAATTTATCTACCTATTTTTCTTTATTTAGTTTCTTCATTATTGAACGCGCTATAACTATTCCAGAAACAGATGCCTGCATTAATCCTCTAGTTATACCTGCTCCATCTCCACCAAAGAATAGGTTTTCTACTTTACTTTCCAGATTATTATCAACATTTAAACGTGAAGAATAAAATTTAACTTCAACCCCATAAAGTAATGTATCACGCCCATAAATACCAGGTGTAATTTTATCAAGGGCTTTTAACATTTCGATAATACCAGTTAGATGTCTGTGAGGAAGAACCAAAGACAAATCTCCAGGAGTTGCATCTTTTAAAGTTGCTTCGGTAACAGAACGTTTAAGTCGCTCTTCTGTAGTTCTTCTACCTTCAAGCAAATCTCCAAGTCTCTGAACTAAAACTCCTCCAGCTAACATATTAGCAAGTTTAGCTATATCCTTACCATAAGTAATTGGTTCATGAAAAGGTTCAGTAAAAGTTTTGCTCACAAGTAGAGCAAAATTTGTATTGTTGGTTTTAATATCAGAATGACTATGTCCGTTAACTGTAATCAATCCCTGATTATTTTCACTAACAACTTCTCCATATGGTGACATACAAAAAGTTCTTACCTTATCCTCAAAAGTTGGTGTATGATAAATCAGTTTTGATTCATATAAATTGTCAGTCATATATTCCGTAATTGCAGCTGGACATTCCACCCTAACTCCAATATCTACCGGATTAATAGCAGTCTCAATGTCCATTTTTTTTGCTTCATTGGTTAACCACTCTGCATTTTCTCTTCCTGCAGCTGCCATCACATATTCAGCTGAGATTTTTTCTCCTGCTGCAGTCTTAACAGCTTCAATTTTATCAGCTTCAACTATAAACTGCTTGACATTGACTCCAAATCTTATTTCTACTCCCTGTTCTTCTAAGTAATCCTGCATATTCTGCAGAACCACCTGACTATATCCTGTTCCCAGATGTCTTAAACTTGCGGGTATAAATTTCAATTCAGCTCTCACAGCTTTTTTTCTTATTTCATCCTGTTTATCTTCAGCAACTCCAAAAACCCGATCAGGAGCTCCAAATTCCATATAAATATCATCTGCATAGGCAATATTATCAATTAGTTCCTGTCTTCCTATGTAATTTTCTAGATTTCCACCAATATCAGGAGATAGAGAAAGTTTTCCATCACTATAAGCTCCTGCTCCACCCCAACCAGATACTATTGCACAACTGGGACAGTTAACACAGCCCATGCCAGGATTTTCTTTCATTGGACAGACTCTTCTTTCCAGGTCAGTTCCCTTTTCTAAAATCAGAATATCGAGATCTGCTTCTTTTTTAATAAATTCCATTGCAGTAAATATTCCAGTTGGTCCAGCACCAATGATAATCACATCATAATCTTTTTTGCTCATTAATTTTTAAACCTCCAGGTTTTTAAATAAAGTCTAAATAATATTTTTTAGACAAACCAATATTATAGTTTCTAGACCAAAGGCTTAATTCCTGCTTTTATATTATTATTTTTGAAAAAAATTATAATATATGCCTAAAGTTATAATTTCAAAAAAGAAATCGGCCAAAATTCAGGCCGATTATTTTAAATTATTAAATTTACTCCATCTTACTTTAAACGATCATTCAGCAGCTTCCATTTCTTCCAGACGAGTCAGAATTAAATTATAGCCATCTTCACCATATTCTAATGATCGTTTAACCCGGCTAATAGTCGCTGTACTAACTCCAGTTTCATCAACAATATGATCGTATGTATAACCCTCTTTGAGCATTCTAGCTACTTCAAGCCGCTGTCCCAAGGCTTTGATTTCTCCTATAGTAGCTATATCTTGAAAAAAATTATAACATTCCTCTTTACTTTCAAGTAATAAAATGGCTTCAAATAGCTGCTCAGTAAATTTATCTCTTATAGTTCGGGCCAAAGTTTACACCCCTTTTCTAAAAATTACTCCCACTCTATTGTTCCGGGAGGTTTTGATGTGATATCATAAACAACCCTATTAACTTCTTTAACTTGATTAACAATTCTATTAGAAATAGACTGCATAAGCTCATACGGAAGTCTTGCCCAATCAGCAGTCATAGCGTCATCACTATTTACTGCTCGTAAAATAATAGGATAACCATAAGTCCTTTCATCACCCATAACCCCTACACTTCTTAAATCAGGTAGAACCGCAAAAGACTGCCAGATATCTCTATAAAGTCCAGCATCTCTTATTTCTTCTTGGACAATTGCATCTGCATTTCTTAAAATTTCTAGTTTATCCCAATCAACATCTCCAATAATCCTAATTGCTAAACCAGGTCCAGGGAATGGCTGTCTCCAAACAATCTCTTCTGGTAAACCTAAAACTTCACCTATTTTCCTTACCTCATCTTTAAATAGATAGTGAAGAGGTTCAACAAGTTCAAGATTCATCTCTTCTGGTAAACCTCCAACATTATGATGGCTTTTTATTGTTGCTGCCTTATCAGTTCCTCCACTTTCTATAACGTCAGAGTAAATTGTTCCTTGAACTAAATAACGAACATCTGATAAATTTTCAGCTTCTTCATCAAAAACCTGAATAAACTCATCACCAATTATTTTCCTTTTTTCTTCTGGATCCTTTACTCCTGCTAATCTATCTAAAAATCTTTCTTTAGCATCAACATAAATTAAAGGAATATTAAATTCCTCTCCAAAGGTTCTTTTTACTTGTTCAGCTTCTCCTTTGCGCAAAAGGCCGTGATCAACAAAAATACAGGTCAACTGATCACCAATAGCTTTATGTACTATAGCTGAAGCAACAGCAGAATCTACTCCCCCAGAAAGCCCACAAATAACTTTTCCGGTACCAACTTGATTTCTAATTCTCTCGACTTCTTCATTGATATAATCTGCCATATTCCAATTAGCATTAACTTTAACAATCCTAAATAAAAAGTTATGCAGCATTGTTTTACCATGAATAGTGTGATTTACCTCTGGATGGAACTGAACTCCATAAAAATCACGTTCAAAATCTGCCATAGCAGCTGCCTCAGTTAGCTCTGTTTTAGCAATCACCTCAAAGCCTGCTGGCACTTTTTTTACATGATCACCATGGCTCATCCAAACTTGTGAATAATTATCTATTTCTTTAAATAATTTTTTTTGTGTAAATAACTCTAAATTAGCTTTCCCATATTCTCCGTGCTCTGCTTTTTCAACCTGACCTGCTTCTAATAATTGTGCCATTAACTGCATTCCATAACAAATACCTAAAATAGGAATTCCTAATTCAAAAACACCTTGATCAACACCAGGTGCCTTGGGTGCTGTTACACTATCTGGTCCTCCAGAAAAAATTATAGCTGCTGGATCAATTTCTTTAATTTCTTCTAACTCAATATCATGCCCTCTAATTACAGAATAAACATTAAATTCTCTTACCCTTCTGGCAATCAGCTGACTATACTGACCTCCAAAATCAAGAATAAGTATTTTGTCGTAATCCATCAAATTCCCCTTCCGCTTTTATTTACTAAAGTATACAGGTTAAAGACTACAGTTGTCAAGCATAATAACAGCAATAAGATTAATTTCCCTCAAACAGTAAAACTCCCTTCTATTAGCTTAAAATAAATAGAAGGGAGTTGAAATAACTTAATAGTTAAATTAAAACGAATTTATTTTTTAACTGTGTTTGATTGCAGACTGTGCCGCTGCTAAACGAGCAATTGGAACTCTATAAGGTGAACAGGAAACATAATTTAGATTGTTTTTATGACAGAATTCAATTGATGAAGGTTCTCCACCATGTTCTCCACA
>NZ_QBLR01000244.1:0-5283 GCF_003070835.1 Halanaerobium sp.
TTTCATATAGAATTTTACCCTCCGTTGAGAGATGAAAACAAAATTAAATGGTATGCTTCTTCTGAAATGGGAGCGTGGGCAGCAGCCAATACAATGGCTGTTGAAGATACGGCTCCAGTTTTAAAAAAGGCTATAGATAGCTATAGGGAAAAAGAAGGGATATAATGAATATTGTTGATTCATACAGAAGGTATTTTGATGAGCCTAGTCAAAAAGTCCAATTATATTTCGCACCTGGTAGGGTCAATTTAATTGGTGAGCATATAGATTATAATGGAGGAAATGTTTTTCCAGCAGCACTTTCAATTGGGATAACGGCTGCAGTTGGAAAAAGAAATGATGATCTTATAGTTATCAAATCTGAATCATTTGAGAATGAAGTTGTAATAGATCCCAAAGAAAAAATAGAGTTCGATCAAAAATATGGTTGGGGAAATTATGCAAGGGGAATGTATAAATTCATTGAAAACCCAAAAAAATCTTTAAATATATACTTGAAATCGAATCTACCAGATGGAGCAGGATTATCCTCATCAGCTTCGTTAGAAATGATAATTGGCTATATAATTTCTTCAGAAAGAAAAAATAATGATGATTTTAAAAAAAGGTTGTCTTTGTTGGGGAAAAAAGTTGAAAATGAATTTATTGGTGTCCAATCCGGCATAATGGATCAATTTTCAATAGTATTTGGGAAAAAAGATCATGGGATTTTGTTAGATACTCACAGTTTAAACTATGAATATGTTCCAGTATTTTTGAAAAATTATAAATTGGTAATAATAAATACTAACAAAAAGAGAGAATTATCTGGTTCATCTTATAATGAAAGAAAATATCAGTGTGAAAAAGCTTTTGAACTGATAAACTCAAAAAAAGATATAAATAACTTGTGTGAAGCAAGTATTGATGATTTGAAATATATAAAAGATCCCATCATTAGAAAAAGGGCAAAACATGTGATAACAGAGGAAAAAAGAGTTTTAGAATCTATAGAAGTTCTTAAAAAGGGCGATTTGAAAAAATTTGGAGAACTTTTAAACCAGTCGCATAAATCACTGAAAGAAGATTTTGAAGTTACAGGCATAGAACTTGATACAATAGTTAATTCTTCCCAAAAACAAGAAAGTTGTATTGGAGCAAGAATGACAGGGGCAGGTTTTGGTGGCTGTGCTATAGCTTTGGTAAAAGAAGATGAAATAGAAAATTTTGAAAGAAATATATCTAAAGAATATTTTGAAAAAATAGGATATAAACCGTCATTCTATATAAGTAATATTAATGATGGAGTTAAAAAATTAGGGGGGGATATTGATGGATAGACCAAAATTGCCTTTGTCAAAACAAATAGCATTTTCTATAGGCCAATTAGGTTGGGCTATTTTAATGGGACTAATTAATTCTTATTTAGTTTATTTTTATTCACCACCAGAAAGTGCAGAAATACCTTATTTTATTCCTCAAGGGAATATATTTGGAATTTTTACAATTATTGGATTAATAACCATTGCAGGAAGAGCGCTAGATGCTATAACAGATCCGTGGATTGCTACTTTATCAGATAGACATAAATCTCCAAAAGGTAGAAGAATTCCATTTTTAAAAATTGCAGTTATACCTTTTTCTGTTTTAACTGTACTGATATTCTGGCCACCAGTAGATTATATTAGTGGGTTTAATGTAGTTTGGCTAACTATCACATTATTGACTTTTTATATATTCTACACAATGTATGTTACTCCTTATTTTGCACTCATACCAGAATTGGGGAAAACTGCAAATGAAAGATTAAATTTATCTACATATATATCAGTTACGTTTTTTCTTGGAACTGCAGTAGCTTCTCAAGCAGCAATGATATGGAATAAATTAGCTGAAATGGGAATAGATAAGGTTTTAGCTATTAGATATACTTTTATTGGATTAGCTGGACTTTCTTTTTTATTTTTGATGTTTCCTATATGGTTTATAGATGAAAGAAAATATTCGGAATCAAAACCATCAGAAATAAATATGATGGAAGCTTTAAAATCAGCCTTTTCAAAAAAAGAATTTAGAGTTTTTGCTATTTCTGATCTTTCATATTTTTTAGCTCTGACCATTCTACAAACAGGTTTGATTTATTACATAACAGTTTTACTTGAGTTACCTGAAAGTTTATATTCAACAATATTTATTTTATTAGGAGTGTTGTCTTTCTTATTCTATCCATTTGTAAATTTAACTGCAAGAAAGATAGGTAAAAAGAAATTGATGATTATAGCTTTTAGTTTTTTCACAATCATGTACTTACTTGTATTCACATTAGGAATGGATATATGGTTTATACCTAATACTATTCAAATATATGTTTTAATAGCTTTAGCAGCATTTCCAATGGCAGTTTTTGGGATACTACCAAATGCAATTTTATCAGATATAGCTGAACATGATGCTGTCACTACAGGTAATAAAAAAGAAGCTATTTTTTATGGTGTAAGAACTCTTATGTCTAAAATAGGTCAAATGCTATCCATGTTTATATTTTCTTCTTTATTGTTATTTGGAAAAGATATTGGAGATTCATTAGGCATTAGGTTAACAGGGCCTGTAGCAGCCGCTTTCAGTTTATTAGGTTTAATATTTTTTTTAATGTACGATGAAAAGAAAATGCTTAGTGTTAATAAGAAAGATTAAAAATATATTCATTTTTGTAATTTATTATTCATAGTGAACGTTAACGTTAATAATTGAGAATAATTATGGCTAGATAGACTTATCTGAATTTGTAAATAGTTATTTAATATTGTAAGATTTTATTAAGAAATTCAATTTCACACACAGGGGGTGTAACAATGAAAAAGTTAACGTTAACTTTAACGATATTAACTTTGGTACTTTTTGTTTTTTCAGCAAGAACTTTGGTTATAAACTCATACATGTCAGATCCAGCACCTAAAGAAGTATTTTCTAAATTAGTTGCAGATTTTGAAGAAATGTATCCAGAAATTGATGTAACTGTTAATACTTTTGCACATGAAGATTTTAAAACACTATTAAGAACTTGGTTAGGTTCTAACAATGCACCTGATGTTGTTACTTGGTTTGCAGGAGAAAGAATGAGATATTTTGCAGAAAAAGGATTTTTGGAACCATTAGATGATATTTTTCCTAATGGTTTTGAAGAGGAATTCCCAGAAGCGTTTAGAACTGCATCGGCTTATCAAGACAACATTTATTTTATTCCTCAAAGCTGGTACTGGTGGGGAGTTTATTATAACAAAGCTGTATTCAAAGATTTAGGTTTAGAAATTCCAAAAACATGGAATGAATTTATGGCAGTAAATGAAACTTTAAAAGAAAACGGTAAAATCCCTATGGCTATTGGAACAAAATTTTTATGGACAGCCGGTGGATGGTTTGACTATTTAAATATGAGAATTAATGGCATCGAATTCCACACGGAATTTACAGCAGGTAAAGTTCCATTTACAGATCCAAGAGTTAAAAAAGTTTTTGAATACTGGAAAGAAATGGTAGATAAAGGATACTTTATTAATAATCACTCTGCATACAGCTGGCAAGAAGCTGCAAATAGACTTTTTACTGGAGAAGCTGGAATGTACCTAATGGGTCAATTTATAAAAGATGTTGCACCAGAAAATGTAAAAGACGATATAGATTTCTTTAGATTCCCAATAATAGACTCAAATGTAGGGGTTTATGAAGATACTCCAATTGATGGATTTATGGTACCAAAAAATGCTAAAAATATTGAAGATGCAAAATTGTTTATGAAATACATAGCTGGGAAAGAATCTCAACAGTATTTTGCTGATGAATTAGGTAGATTAGCTGCCAATAAAAAAGTTACTCCGCCAGATGCCCACGCACAAGCTGGTATGGATATGATTCTTGAATCAGATGGAGTTATGCAATTCTTTGATAGAGACATGGATCCAGAAATGGCAAATAATGCAATGAATGGATTTGTTGAATTCATGATGTTCCCAAACAGAATCGATGCAATTTTGGAAAACTTGGAAAATATAAGACAAAGAATTTATAATTAATAATTGCCAGGGGGATTAATCTCCCCCTATATTTTTAAGATTTAATGAGGTGATTTTATGCTCACTAAAAAGAGATGGTGGGTTCCATGGGCATTTTTAGCTTTACCACTTATAATGTATATAATTTGGGTATTAGTTCCAATAGGAAGAACTTTTATCTATAGCTTTTCAAGTTGGGACGGTTTGAGTAAAAATATAGATTTTATTGGTTTAGATAATTTTAGAATGTTGTTTGGAGACAGAATATTCATAACGGCTTTAATGAACAATATTAAATGGTTTATATTATTTATTATCATACCTGTACCAGTAGGACTTGGTTTTGCAATGCTTTTGGATATGAAACTACCTGGCAGTAAACTATTCAAAACATTAGTTTATTTACCAATGACATTATCATTTGTAGTAATTGGGACTATGTGGTCGTGGATATATGAACCACAATACGGAGCTTTGAACTCATTTCTTGATGCGATAGGGCTAGACTTTTTAATTACACCATGGCTTTCAGACCCTCAGGTTGTTACTTTTTCCCTTATATTTGCAGCTATTTGGAGGCAAATTCCATATGTGATGGTTTTGTTTTTAGCAGGATTGAAAAATGTTAGCAAAGACCAAGTTGAAGCTGCCTATGTCGATGGTGCCAATGCTTGGCAGAGGTTTTGGAATATAATTTTGCCGGCCTTAAGGCCTTCTATGATAGTTGCAGTAACTGTAAGTATTATAGATTCTTTAAGAGCCTTTGATATTGTATTTGTTATGACAAAAGGAGGCCCTTTCCATAGTTCAACCGTTTTAGCAAATTTTATGTATATAGAAGCTTTTAACAATTACAGGATGGGGTATGGATCTGCAATAGCTGTTATACAATTTGCAATAACATTTGGGTTTATTATATTGTATTTACTAAATGTAATGAAAAACGAGGAGTGAGAAAATGAAAAATAGAAAATTATCAATTAGAATGATGTTTTACATATTATCGCTTTTAATAGTGATAGTTTGGCTTATCCCGTTTTTCATAACTACTTTTACATCTTTAAAATCGATGGATGAGATAATGGCTTCGACTTCATGGTGGAAACCACCTCAACAATTGGTATGGGAAAATTTTGCCAACTCTTGGGAACAGGGAAATATGAAAACTTATTTTAGGAATACATTCATAATTACAGTTCCTTCTGTATGTCATTGAAAATACCACTTCAGGAATTGAACCGATGTTTGCCCTCAC
>NZ_QBLR01000245.1:0-5275 GCF_003070835.1 Halanaerobium sp.
ATTTTAAAATCTTTAATTGTATATATTAGGAACTTAAAAATTTTATTTGTTAAAAAATTCAAAGGAGGAATAAAAATATGATTCCAACAAGAAAATTAAAAACAGGTGATGAAATTCCAGTTATTGCTTATGGTACCTGGGATATTGCAGAAGAAAATGTGGGAGAAAATGTTGAGATTGCATTAAAAGCAGGCTACAACCATATTGATACTGCTGAAGGATATCATAATGAGGCTGGAATTGGAGAAGTTTTAAAGAACTATGATCGGGAAGAGCTATTCATAACTTCGAAAGTATTGCCTTCTAACTTGAATTATGAAAGCGTTATCAAGGCCTGTAAGCGTTCTTTAAAGAAGTTAGGTACAGATTACCTTGACTTATATCTAATCCACTGGCCAAATCCTGCTATTTCTTTAAGAGAGACACTGCAGGCTATGAAATATCTTAGTGATCAGGGTCTGGTTAAAAATATTGGAGTCAGTAACTTTTCGGCCTATCAATTAAATATTGCTTTAAAGATTACTCCAGTACCAATTACAGTAAATCAAATTGAATTACACCCCTGGTTATATCAAAAAGAGCAAAAAGATCTGCTTGAAATCTGTCAGCAGAACGATATAGTTGTAGAAGCATCAGCTCCCCTGGCCAGAACAGAAGTCTTGAAAGATGAAACCATTTTAGAACTGGCTGAGAAATATGATAAATCTCCAGCCCAAATTGTTTTAAAATGGGAACTTCAAAAAGATATTGTACCACTGCCAAAGTCAAAAAGTGAAGGTCATATCAAAGAGAATTTAGATTTATTCAATTGGGAACTTGCTGCAGAAGATATAGGGAAAATTGATAACATTGATCAGCACAAGAGAATATATATGATAACTCTTGATGATGACACTTATGGAATTAGTTCTTAAACTAAATATTAATTTAGGTATCCTCTAAAATTTGAGGATGCCTATTTTTTTGTGTTAAAAAGCAATAAAAAAACCCCACCTGAAAACAGGTAGGGCATTATGCATTATAATCAATTTTACTCAGCTTCTGGTCCGTACTCTTCAAAGACAAGCAGCATATTTTTCATTTCAAAGAAGAATGTGTGGCTGGAAATAGTTGAGCCAGCAACAATATCTACTTCAGGTTCGAAAGAAGTTTTAAGACTCATACCATAATATCTGCTTAAAAACTCTTCCTGCTTCATTTCTGGGTGATGATCATTGGCATCAAGTGGTTTCCACTTTTTCACAACTGCCATACTTTCTTCAGTTTTGGAATTATTGGCCATTCCTAAAACAGCAATAAAATCTTCTGGATGAGAGTAAATAATTGTATTTACCCAACTACCATAGCCTACAAGATTGCCATCTTTATAAAGTGGAACAAAAGGATATTTTACTTGGTTTCTTTCAGGATAGAATACATCTCCTGCTTCATCTGCATCTACTAAGTCCATTAGTGCAGAAATGTAATCTTCTTGAGTCCTATCGGTTTTAATTTCCTGTTTGTCTCCTCCACCAACAACATCAAGAGTATGAGGTGTAGCAAAAACCATAGATGAAAATGAAAGCATAAATACTAAAACTAAGGATAATACTAAAACTTTTTTCATTTCTTATTCCCCCTTGGTATTTTTAGTGATAAATATCACTTTAATTGAAAAACCATGTTATATTTATCACACTCTGTTAATAATTATAGCAGGTGGGAATTAAATTGTCAATATTTTGAGCGTTAAATTCTCAAAAAAATCAGAAAAAAAGAAGGATTCCGATAACTTGTATTGAATAATATTAAATAGACAGACATCAGTCGTCTGACAAACAAAAATTTAAAGGAGGAATTTAGATTTATGTTTAAAAAATCAAGAAAATTAATGTTGGCTATGACCTTGTTTTTAGTTTTAGCTTTGGCTTTTACTGGAGCTGCTCAGGCTGAAGTTAAAAATGTGATTCTCTTAATTGGTGATGGTATGGGTATGGGGCAGATTGATATGGCCAGATATCTTTCGGGTGGTAAGGATCATGAGCTAGAATTAATGAAATTGCCTGAAACTGGTATTATGATGACCAGCTCTACTGAAGGAGTTACAGATTCTGCAGCAGCAGGTACTGCAATGGCAACCGGGCGTAAGGTCTATAATGGTGCAATCGCAATGAATAAAAATGGAGCAGAACTGGATTCTGTATTAGACTTTGCTCAGGTTAGAAATAAAGCTACAGGAGTTATCAGTACAAATATGGTAACTGATGCAACACCAGCTGTTTTTATCGCCTCAGTTAAAGATAGAGGTATGGGCGGTGCAATTGCTAAACAGGCTATTGCAAATGGTGTAGATGTAATGCTCGGTGGTGGACGCGAAGACTTTATGGAAGAAGAAGCAGGAGAAGACTTAATTGCTAAAGCAAAAAAAGAGGGCTATCAGTATGTTTCTGATAAAACTCAGTTAGAAAAAGTTATTGCAATGAATGGAAAATTGCTTGGACTCTTTAACGAATCTTATATGAACTATATTAATGATCGTGATGATGTTGGTTCAAAAGAGCCTTCCTTTGAAGCAATGACTAAGAAAGCAATTGAAGTACTATCTGAAGATGAAGATGGATTTTTCTTAATGGCAGAAGGTGCTCGTATTGATCACGCAGCACACGCAGCAGATGTACCTGGTGTTGTAGCCGAAACACTTGATTTTGATGCAGGTGTGAAAGCAGCAGTTGACTTTGCTAAAGAAAATGGAGATACTTTAGTAATAGTTACTGCAGATCATGAAACTCTAGGTTTCTCTGTAACTGAACCTATTAATAGAGAGGCGTTAATGAATATTGATGTTTCTCCAGAATATATGGCTTCTCAGATGACCAGAAAAGAAAATGGTAAGGGTTATACTGCAGCAAGTGTTAAATCAGTTTTTGAAGAATATGCTAATATTTCTCTAACTGATGCAGAAGTTGCTAGATTCAATGAACTAATTCTTGATGATGAAGGTAATATCAAGTATTCATATCTTGTAGGATATGAAATTGGTTCAATAATAGCTAATAAGTATCAGGCAGGAGTTGTTAACACTTATATTAGAGCTAATTCTTCTACCGGTGGACACACTCTTAATTCAGTTCCGGTCTTTGCTTATGGTGAAGGCTCAGAAGCATTTAATGGTATGATGCAAAATACTGAATTTGCTAAGCTTTTATTTGAATCAATGCGCCCATAAGCAAAAAATAAACTGTAATAATTGAATAGATTTAATAAATGGTGGTAGGTTATAAAAAACTTACCACCATTTTTTTATTACGACTATTAATTTAACTGCTTAAAACAATTAATTTTTAATTTTATCTTCACTAATATAAGTCGTTCTGTTATAATTAAAATAATTCAAAGTCTGAAAAATATTAAGTTTAAATAATTTAATTAAGGGGTAAAAGAATGGAAAAATATTTTGTTGATTTCGAATACTCAAATCAAAAAGCATGGGATTCTGAGATGGAAAACAAGACTGAAATAATTAGTGAAGGTGATAATACAGCTTCTGTGAAACAAATGGGCAGCGGAAATAGTGCTTTAATTATACAGAATGGTAATTTAAATAATGCTTTAATAAATCAAACAGGAAAAACTAATTCTGTAGTGATTAAGCAGTTTTCTGATGGTGATACTGCTGTGATTAAACAAAGAGGCAGTAATAATAAGGCAGTTATTATTCAAAAATAAATTTAGCATCGGATAGGCCTTAGTTGGCCTATTTTTTATCTAATATATTTGATTTTACTATAATGGAGCCTTTTAAAATTTATGTTGACAGCTAAATTTAAAAGTGTTATATTATAATTAACAAATGATATAGTGTTTAACAAATGTAAAATATAATATTTTTCTAGGGCCTTGGGCCGGGAGATTAGTTTCAATCTCTCGGCCTGTTTTTTTTAGAATTAAAAAAATATCAAGCAGGAGGAATTTAAAATGAGTAATGTTTATCAAGATCTTCGTAATCTAGAAGCCGAGGGTGAATTTGTTAGCATTGGTCTAGTAGGTGCAGGTCAGATGGGGACAGATATCGTAAGTCAGGTTGCTCAGATGGAAGGGGTTAGAGTTCCTGTAGTAGCAGACATTGATTTAGAAAGAGCTGAAAAAGCCTATGAACTAAGTGGAACAAGTGTAGATGATGTAGTTAACTCGGATGATGTAGAAGAAATAGATAAATATATAAAAGATGGTAAAAGTGTAGTAACAAAAGATGGTTTCTTACTTCCTAAACTGGATAATGTAGATGTAATTATTGATGCAACAGGAGTACCAAAAGTAGGAGCTAGATTAGGTCTATCTACAATTAACCATCAAAAACATATAGTAATGATGAATGTAGAAGCAGATGTAGTAGTAGGACCAATTTTAAAGCAGATGGCTGATAATGCTGGAGTAGTTTATACTGGAGCAGCAGGAGATGAGCCAGGAGCCATAATGGAGATCTATAACTTTGCTAAAAGTATGGGTTATAAAGTTGTTGCAGCAGGAAAAGGAAAAAATAATCCTCTAGATAGGGAAGCAAATCCAGAAAAAGTAGCAGAGCGAGCAGAAAGAAAAGGTACAGCGGCACATATGATGGCCTGCTTTATGGATGGAACAAAAAGTATGTTAGAGATGGCAGCAGTCTCAAATGCAACAGGTTTAGTACCTGATGTACCAGGAATGCATGGACCAACAACAACAGTTGATGAATTAGCAGATGTATATTCTCTCAAAGAACAGGGAGGAATCTTAAACCAGGAAGGAATAGTAGATTTTGCTCTAGGAGATGTAGCACCAGGAGTATTTGTAGTAGTAACTACAGATAATGACAGAGTTAAATTTAGTATGAATTATTCAAAGATGGGGGATGGACCGAATTATTTATTATACAGACCATACCATCTAGCTAGTTTAGAAACACCATTATCAGCAGTGAGAGCAGTTTTATATCATGAAGCAACAATAGCACCAAAGGGAGATTTAGTAACAGAAGTAACAACAATAGCGAAAAAAGATTTAAAGCCAGGAGATGAAATAGATAATATTGGTGGATTTGCAGTTTACGGATCAGTAGACAAGATAGAGGTAGCCAGAGAAAAGAATTTATTACCACTTGGAATAGCAGAAGGAGCAAAGCTGAAGCAGGAAGTTAAAAAAGGAGAAAGATTAACTTTAGATATGGTAGAGTTAGATAAAGACTCGGTAATTTATGAGTTATGGCAGCTGCAGAAAAGAGTTTTTCAGGATAAGTAAAATGAAATAACTTATAAGGAGA
>NZ_QBLR01000246.1:0-5251 GCF_003070835.1 Halanaerobium sp.
AATTATAGCTGACTTGGATATTACTAAAAGAAGAATTCCTCAGGATGGTCGGGTACAGATGACCTTTAAGAGTATGCAGATTGATATGCGGGTTTCTACACTGCCCACAATTTATGGAGAAAAAGTTGTTATTAGACTATTAAATAAAGATGATAGTTTATTAAATATTGAAAGATTAGGATTTAAACCACAAAATAAGGAAAGATTTGATAGATTGATTAAAAAACCCTATGGAATTTTACTGGCAACCGGTCCAACAGGTAGTGGAAAATCCACCACTTTATTTGCAGCTTTAAATGAAATTAATTCACCAACTAAAAATATTGTTACCATTGAAGATCCAGTTGAATATCAGTTGGAAGGAGTAAATCAGGTGCAGGCAAATAATGCGGCAGGTTTGACCTTTGCTAAAACTTTAAGATCTATACTGCGGCAGGATCCGGATATTGTAATGGTTGGTGAGATTAGAGACGAAGAAACAGCAGAAATTGCAATCAGAGCGGCCCTGACCGGACATTTAGTTTTAAGTACTCTGCATACAAATGATGCTCCAAGTGCAATTACCAGACTTTTAGATATGGGAATTCCCGGGTATTTAGTTGCTTCTACAGTTATTGGAGTGGTAGCTCAGAGATTGGTGCGGAAGTTGTGTCCGGATTGTAAGGAAGCCTACGAACCTGGAATTGAAGAAAAGAAATTTTTAGATGACCCAGATGTTGAAAAACTCTGGCGGCCTTCTGTTGAGCCGTGTAAAAAATGTACAGATGGATATAAGGGAAGAATAGCTATTCATGAGGTTCTTGAGATCAGCGATGAAATGGAAGAAATGATAGCTGAAGGAGCAAATGAACTGGCGATAGAAAAATATGCCAGAGCAAATAATATGAAATCCTTATTAGATGATGGTAAGCAGAAATTAAAAGAAGGTATTACCAGCTATCAGGAAGTAGTAAGTTCTATTATTTAAAATTTTTTATGAGGGAGAGATGTCGGTGGATGTTCTTGATGTTATGAAAAAATTAGCAAAAGATCGTTCAGTTTCTGATCTGCATTTAACCGTTAAAGAAAAGCCCATTATTAGATATAATGGCAAACTAACTTATTATGAAGAATATCCAAATAAACTTGAAATAAATGAAGTTAAAGAAATAGCAAAAGATTTAATGACAAAAAAACAATGGGAAACTTTTGAAGAACTTGGCGAAATTGATTTTTCTTATAGTTTGCCGGGTTATTCAAGATTTAGAGTAAACGCATTTAAACAGAGAGGTTCAGTCAGTCTGGCTTTAAGAATAATTCCTCAAGAAGTTCCGGACATTGATTTTCTTGGTTTACCAGATATTTTAAAGAAGTTATCGATGCAGAGAAAAGGACTTATATTATGTACAGGTCCAACTGGAAGTGGTAAAACTACTACACTTGCTGCAATGATAAATATGATTAATACTAATAGACATGCACATATTATTACTTTAGAAGATCCGATTGAGTATTTGCATAGTCATGACAAATCAATAGTCCATCAAAGAGAGATTGGTTTTGACACAATGTCATTTAAAGCTGGATTAAGAGCTGCTTTACGACAGGATCCAGATGTAATCCTTGTAGGTGAGATGAGAGATTTGGAAACCATATCTACAGCCTTAGAAGCAGCAGAAACCGGCCATCTAGTTTTTGCTACTTTACACACAAATGATGCTCCTAGTACTGTAGAAAGGATTATTGATGTTTTTCCTGCCCATCAGCAGCAGCAGGTAAGGACCCAGTTAGCAGCTTCAATAAACGGTATAATATCACAGCAATTGGTAAATAGAAAAGATAGAAATGCTCGCACAGCAGCCATGGAAATTTTAGTTGCGACATCTGCTGTCAGGAATATTATTCGTGAAGGGAAAACTCACCAACTGCTTTCTGCAATGCAGACAGGTGGTAAATATGGAATGATAATTATGGATAATTATCTTGTAGATTTATATAATAAAAGTATTATATCATATGAAGAAGCTGTTCGTCGTTCTGATGATTCTGATTATATTAAGAAAAAAATAAATAGTATTGCTGGCAGATAGGAGGGATTACATTATGGCTTCTTTATTTAAATATGAAGCAAAAGATAAAAAGGGGAATAAAGTTAAAGGTGAATTAGAAGCGGACAATAAAACAGCAATTGCCTCTCAATTAAAAGATAAAGGTTACTATATTACAAATATTAGTGAAAAGAAACAGTCTAAGGATGTAAGAGAATTAATTAATTTTACTAATAGTGTAAGTACTAAAGAATTATCTATTTTTAGCCAGCAGTTTGCAACAATGATAGATTCCGGTATTAGTCTGGTTGATTCTCTGCAGATTATGTATGATCAAATGGACAATAAATTCTTCAAAAAATCATTAGAAGAAATACTAGAAGATGTTGAAACAGGGGTTTCTCTAGCCAATGCTATGCAGAAGCATAAGAAGATATTTCCAACTTTATATATTGAATTAATTAGAGCTGGAGAAGCTGGAGGTGTATTAGACATTGTTCTTAACAAACTGGCTGATCATTATGAAAGGCAGAGCAAATTAAACTCAATGATTAAATCTGCACTTTATTATCCATTAACTATTTTAACTGTTGCTATTTTAGTAGTGACATTTTTAGTAGTCCAGGTAGTACCTCAATTTGTAGGAATGTTTAGCAGTTTGGGAGCCAATTTACCTTTAGTTACTCGAATTTTGCTTGCTATTAGTGATTTTATTAGAGCGTACTGGTGGGCAATTTTACTCTTTATTATTTTGATGATTTTTATCTTTAGCAGATATCGACAGACAGAAAAAGGAAAGCTCAGGACTGATAAATTAATTCTTAAAATACCAGTGTTTGGAAATATGATGCAGAAAATTTATTTATCAAGATTTTCAAGCACTTTGTCGATACTAATTGACAGTGGAGTAGGATTACTTGAATCTTTATCTATTGTAGAGAATGTTATCAATAACAAAGTTTATAGTGATGTTCTTACAATGATTAGAGTTCAGGTTAGAGAAGGGATGAGCTTTGCAGCAGAGCTTGATAAATATCCAAAGTTATTTTCACTGATGGTTGTACAAATGACAAGAGTTGGAGAAGAAACAGGAGCTTTGCCCAAGATGTTGGTTAAAATATCTGATTTTTATGATAGTGAAGTTGAGACAAGTGTTGATGGAGTAATTACCTTAATTGAGCCAGCAATGATTGTTATTCTGGCTGTTGTGGTTGGCTTTGTAGCTGTTTCAATAATCACTCCGATGTTTGATATGTTCCAATATATTTAAATTATTCGATAAGGAGTTACTATTTTGTTAAAAATAAAGCAATATAATTATAATATAATTAAAATTATACCTATTTTTATGATAATAGTTTTTACACCTCTGATAGTCTTTTTAAAAAAAAGAACACTGTCAGAAGTAACTTCTTTATATTGGGTTGAATCTTATAATCTTGATTTTTTCTCATATTATAAGATGGTCTGGCTGTTAAGCTGGACACTGATTTTATTATTTTTCTTCTGGCGGGAAGCCAGAAAGAAAAAACTTAAATCAAGAGTGCAATTTATATTTTTAGCAGTTTACTTAATTATGATAATTTTATCAACAATTTTTTCTGATTTCCAATATGTTTCTCAAATAGGTTTTCCTGACCGGTATGAGGGAATGCCGGTTTTAATTTCTTATTTGATAATAATGCTGGCAAGTTATTTTTTAATTAACAGCAAAAAACAATTAGAAATATTGATAAATGGCTTATTTGTTTCAACATCTATAATTGCTTTGATAGGAATCTATCAATTTTTTGGTTATGATTTTTTCAGAAGCATTATTGGTAGAAATTTAGTTTTACCGGACCAAATGACTCAATTAGCGGAAAGTATGACTTTTAATTTTGGCGAAAACATTATTTATTCGACTCTTTATAATCCAAACTATGTAGGTAGTTACTTTTCAATGCTTCTCTTATTTTCTTTGGTTTATTATATAATGCAGGAAAAAAGAGAAAAACAGTTTTTATATGGATTTGTTGTTTCTTTAATTTTTGCAGCCTGGATTGGTTCAATGTCAAGAGCAGGGATGGTTGGAGGACTATTTGCCTTTTTATTCTTGCTGATAATAATGTACAAAGAAATAATTAAAAAATGGAAATCAATTTTAGTTTTGTTTATTTTATTATTTTTAATTGCTTTTGGGATGAATTATCAAAGCCAGGGAAAAGTTTTTGGGGAGTTTCTATCTTTTGGTAAAGAAACTGAAATGGCTTTAAAAGGTGAAGAAGATTTAGATTTGAAAATTAAAAAAATAGTAACCTCTGAAAATAAATTGATTTATAATACAAAAGATTTTAAGCTGTTAGTTGAAAAAGACAATGCTAATCATAAAAGTAATTTGAGCTTTTATAATGGTGAGAATAAGCAAATTCTGGCTCTGGAAAGAAATCAAAATGGTTATATTGAAGTCCAGAATCCTGACTTTGAGCTTCTTAAAATGAGATTTGATCCTAAAAGAAATTCTTTATTAATTAAATATGGAAATAAAAGAGCTGTATTTTTAATTAATGAGCAGGGATTCTGGATTATGGGTTTAAAAGGTGGTGCTTATCGAGTAGAGGAAGTAGAAAGGTGGGGCTTTGAAAATAAGGAAAGCTTTGCGACTTATAGAGGTTATATCTGGTCCAGGACAATCCCACTTATTAAAGACACTCTCTTACTCGGCAATGGTCCTGATACTTATACTTTTTATTTTCCCCAGCATGATTATATTGGTAAACTAAATGCTTTTAATCTAACTACTAAAATTGTAGATAAACCGCATAATTTTTATCTGCAGCTTGCTGTCAATACAGGCTTAATTTCCCTAATAGCTGTTGTTTTGTTATTTGCCTATCATACTAGAGAAAGTTTAATGATATATTTTAAAAGAGATTATAATGATTATTTTGACTATCTTGGTGCTGCAGCCTTTACAGCTTTTACAGCTTATGCAGCGGCAGCTTTATTTAATGATAGTGTTGTTTCAGTAGCACCTGTTTTTTGGTTTATTTTAGGGATAGGAGTTAAATTGAATTATTTAAATAAGCAGAGGCAGAGGGGGTGATTTTTAAATTTATAGGCTGGTTTAGAGTGGGTAAGAGATTATTTAGTATTTAATAAAAAGAAGGAGAGATAAAATTGAGAAAATTAAGAGAAAAAATTTATGATAATGCAGCTTTTACATTAATTGAGTTGCTTGTAGT
>NZ_QBLR01000247.1:0-5233 GCF_003070835.1 Halanaerobium sp.
ATCTAAGATTCTAATTTCGCATTAAATTGGACTACCTTTCCGATCACAGCCTCCTGCTGTGCGGTCAGTTCAGGACCTCGTGTCCTTCAGTCCAATTTAATACTCATTATCATCAAGATTCATTAATTAAAATTCCTGGTCTTTCGATATATTCTGTTTGAAAAAATAACTCTTAATTAATAATGTTTATAGCTGATTATCTTATTTCAGTCCGTCCGGATGGGTTAGAAGGATAACAATCATCAGAATTAAGTTGAATTGGAATAAAACTATAGAGTCGTTAAATATATCTTTCTTTCAAAAAATAAATATAAACATAACTTTATAGAAGCTTATTTCCAGCCTGGCGGTAGTTGGATCAGGGATGAGAATTGATTTCAAATTATTTTTTAGTATTAAAGGGAGGAAAATTAATGAGAGAAAGCTGTAATTTCTCTAAGCAAAAAAATAGAGTTCAGCCGGGTTCAAATGATTTAAAGTTAATTCAGGCTGATCTAAATAAAGATAAAATGAGCGAAGAATGTGGAGTTTTTGGTATTTTTAATGCTGATGGTGAAAGCAGCGCAGCAGAATTAACCTATCTTGGTTTGATTGCCCTGCAGCACAGGGGCCAGGAAAGTGCGGGGATCTGTGCCAATTATCAGGGAGAATTCAATCTGCATAAGAATATGGGGCTGGTAGAAAGTGCTTTTGAAAAAGAAGATATTCGGAATTTAAAAGGTGAGATGGCGATCGGCCATGTTCGTTATTCTACCAGTGGTTCCAGTAAGCTTGCCAATGCACAGCCAATTTTAATCAACAGTATGAAAGGTGATCTGGCTCTGGCTCATAATGGTAATCTGGCCAATGGAGCAGAACTCAGAAACAATTTAGAAAGCAATGGTTCAATTTTTCATTCTACTTTAGATACTGAGGTTATTGCTCACCTGGTAGCCCGTTCTTTTGAAGATAATATTGTTGAAGCTCTGATTCAGAGCCTGCATCAGTTAAAGGGTGGATTTTCGCTGGTGGCAATGACCAGAGATGAGCTGGTTGCTATTCGGGATCCTCGCGGTTTTAGACCACTTTCAATTGGAAAACTGGATAACAGCTACATTGTGGCCTCAGAAAGCTGTGCTTTTGATATTATTGGAGCTGAATTTGTGCGGGATGTTAACCCAGGTGAGGTTGTTATAATTGGTGAAGATGGAATTAAAAGCAGACGTTATACTGGTCAAAATGAAACCAGTCTCTGTGTTTTTGAATATATCTATTTTGCCCGTCCTGACAGCAATATTTCCGGTCAGAATGTTCTGCTGGCCCGTAAAGAAATGGGGAAACAGCTGGCCCGGGAGATGGATGTTGAGGCAGATATTGTGGTGCCTGTACCTGATTCGGGAATTGCAGCTGCCTTAGGATTTGCCGAAGAATCAGGAATCCCCTATGCTCAGGGAATTTTAAGAAATCGCTATATGGGACGAACTTTTATTCAGCCGACTCAGGAAATCAGGGATTTAAAAGTTAGACTAAAACTATCCCCAATTAAAGAAATAATTGAGGACAAAAAAGTGATTTTAATAGATGATTCGATTGTCAGAGGAACAACCAGCAAACAAATTATTGGGCGAATCAAGGAAGCAGGAGCGAAAGAAGTGCATATGGCTATTTCTTCTCCTCCTGTTGAACATCCCTGTTATTTTGGACTTGATACCTCACGCCGTCAGGAACTGATCGCCAGCAGCAGTTCTGTAGAAGAAATAAGTGAAACAATTGGAGCTGACAGTCTTTACTACTTAAGTAAGGAAGGGATGCTCCAGTCAATTAAAACTGAGGTTGAGCTTGGATTCTGCACAGCCTGTTTTGATGGCGATTATCCGATAGCCCGCCGCTACTTAAGTGAGGAGGAATAAATGTGGGTTTAGATTACAAAAAAGCCGGAGTCGATATTGATGCCGGCAATCAGGCAGTTGAACTGATCAAAAAAGATGTACAGTCAACCTTTGGTCCGGAAGTAATGACTGGATTAGGGGGATTTGGCGGGCTTTTTAAGCCTGACTTAATCAATTATCAGAATCCAGTTTTAGTTTCAGGTACAGATGGAGTTGGAACCAAGCTCAAACTGGCCTTTAAACTGGATCTTCATAATACAATTGGCATTGATTTAGTAGCCATGTCAGTTAATGATATACTGGCTCAGGGAGCTCAACCTTTATTCTTCCTCGATTATCTGGCAGCTGGAAAACTGGAGCCGAAAAAAACTGCTGAGATTGTAAAAGGGATTGCAGCCGGCTGTAAAGAGGCTGGTGCAGCTCTAATTGGTGGAGAAACTGCAGAAATGGCAGGCTTTTATCAGCCGGGAGAATATGATCTGGCAGGGTTTGCAGTTGGAATTGTGGACCAGGATCAAATTATCACCGGAGCTGAGATTGAGGCTGGTGATTTAGTTATCGGTCTTAAATCAGATGGACTGCACAGCAATGGTTTTACTCTGGCTCGAGCAGCACTTTTTGAGAAAGCAGGTTTTGACTATACTGCAGAAGTTGAGGGCTTGGAAAAGAATTTAGGAGAAGAATTACTTAAACCGACCAGAATTTATGTAAAAACTGTGCTGTCTCTGCTTAAAAAATATAAACTTAAAGGAATTGCTCATATTACCGGTGGTGGTTTAATAGAGAACTTACCGCGCATTCTCCCAGCTGGTTTAAAAGCTGAAATCAAAAAAGACAGCTGGCAGCCGCAGATAATTTTCAAATTGATCCAGCAGGCAGGAGAGATTGCAGAAAAAGAAATGTACAGAACCTTTAATATGGGAATCGGAATGACCTTAGTTATAGATAAAGCTGATAAAGATAAAATACTTAAAGAACTTGCAGAAATGGGAGAAGAGGCCTGTCTGATTGGTGAAATAAAAGCAGGAGCTGCAGACACATCTCTCGAAATAAAATAAAGAAGGTGCAAAAATGCTTAAACTAGCTGTTTTTGCCTCAGGCAGAGGCTCAAATTTTCAATCAATTATTGACAGTATCAAGAGTGGAGCCATTCCGGCCGAAGTTAAACTCTTAATCAGCGATAACCAGGATGCAGGTGCTTTAAAAAGGGCAGAACGCGAGAATGTAGAGCATCTGTTTATTGATCCGACTCATTTTGAAACAAAAGCTGATTACGAAAAAGAGTTAATTGGACTCTTAAAAAATGCAGAAGTTGAACTTGTAGTTCTGGCGGGATATATGCGGATTCTTTCACCACTTTTTGTGCAGAAATTTAAAAATCAGATTATCAATATTCATCCTTCACTCTTACCTGCTTTTAAAGGTTTAGATGCTCAAAAACAGGCTGTGGATTATGGAGTTAAATACAGCGGCTGTACCGTTCATTTTGTGGATCAGGGTATGGATACCGGCCCAATTATCAAACAGGCAGTGGTGGAGGTTAAAGCAGATGACAGTGCAGATAATCTGGCAGCCAGAATTTTAAAAGAAGAACATAGAATTTATCCTGAGGCAGTCAAATTAATTGCAGAAGGAAAAATTAAAATCGAAGGACGAAAAGTTAAAATTTTAAAGGAGGAAAAATAACTTTGTCTAAAATTAAAAGAGCATTGATCAGTGTTTCAAATAAGGAAGGTATTGTAGATTTTGCGAAGGGTTTAAAAGAATTTGGGGTAGAGATAATTTCAACCGGTGGGACAGGCCGGATGTTAAAAGAAAATGATGTCGAAGTTACAGATATTGAGCAGGTGACTAATTTCCCGGAAATGATGGATGGAAGAGTTAAAACTTTACATCCCGCTGTTCACGGCGGTATTTTAGTAGTTAGAGATAATGAGCAGCATTTAAAGGAAATTGAAGCTCAAGATATTGAACCAATTGATCTTGTTGTCTGTAATCTCTATCCCTTTGCTGAAACAATTGCTAAAGAAGATGTGACTTTAGAAGAAGCAGTAGAAAATATTGATATCGGGGGACCGACCATGATTCGCTCTGCTGCCAAGAACAATAATGATGTGGCAGTTGTAGTTGATCCGGCTGATTATGACGAGCTTCTGGCTGAAATGAAGGCTGGTAATGGCGGCTTAACTAAAACTCAGAAGTTAAAACTTGCCTATAAGGCCTTCCATCACACTGCTGAATATGATCAGAGAATCCAGAAGTACCTGGGAGAAATTGTGCTGGCTGATGAAAAGGAAGAAATGCCGGAGACACTTCTGGACCTCTATAATAAAAAAGAAGACCTCCGCTATGGAGAAAACCCGCACCAAAAAGCGGCATTTTACCTGGAAGCTGAGCAGAATGAACCATCAATTTCTACAGCTGAGCAGCTGCACGGTAAGGGAATGTCCTATAATAACATCAACGATACAGATGGTGCTCTGGAACTAATTAAAGAATTTGAAGCTAAACCAGCTGCAGCAGTAATCAAACATGCTAATCCCTGTGGAATGGCGACAGCTGATAGTTTAAAAGAAGCCTTTATTAATGCACATGCAGGTGATCCCTTATCTGCCTTTGGTTCGATTGTAGCAGCTAATAGGAAAATTGATACAGCAGCAGCGGCAGAAATTGCAGATCAGGATAAATTTATTGAGGTGGTAATTGCTCCTGATTATGAAGCGGAAGCTTTAGAAATCTTAAAAGAACGTTCTGATAAAATGCGTATTCTAAAAACCGGAGAGCTTTCTATTAATCGGGAAAAGCCAGGTTACAGCATGAAAAAGGTCACAGGTGGACTTTTAGTACAGGATAGAGACTTAGCTCAAACTGCTGCTGAAGATCTGGAAGTAGTAACCGAAAAGGCTCCAACTAAAGAACAGATTGAAGACTTACTATTTTCCTGGAAGGTAGTAAAACACGTTAAATCAAATGCAATTGTAATGGCCAAAGATGAGATGATAGTTGGTGTTGGTGCCGGTCAGATGAGTCGAGTTGATTCGATGATTATTGCCGGCCGTAAAGCTGAAGGCCGTCAGGAAGGTGGAGTTGCAGCCTCTGATGCATTCTTTCCTTTCCCGGATGCTGTAGAAAAAGCAGCTGAGCTGGGTGTTAAAGCAATTATTCAGCCCGGGGGTTCAATCCGTGATGATCAGGTTATAGAAGCCTGTAATGAACTCGGAATTGCAATGGTCTTTACCGGTAAGAGACACTTTAGACATTAAAAAAATCCAGTCAGACTGGATTAATATAGATTTCCCTAATCAATTCTCCATTTCTTATTAATGGTACCTACCCAGCCATATTACAAGGATGGAGAATTTTTC
>NZ_QBLR01000248.1:0-5206 GCF_003070835.1 Halanaerobium sp.
TGCCATTGCCTGAATTTCAACCATATTTGCTATCATTTCTCTGGAAACTAATGAATAGTTCATACCATCATGTCCCTGAGCAATGCCATCACAAATATCAGAGGTTGTCATTCTGCTGCCCATTACCTCAATTTCCTTTAGTTCATTTTTTAATATATCTACATATTTATCCAAATGAAAACTTCCTGGGTGACCATTACCATAAGTATTGGCAATTACAATCTGCATTTTATCTAAGTCATCTGCAGTCCAGTCCATCCCCATTCTCAAAGCATCTATTTCTGCTCCCTGTTTTCTTATTTTTTGACTTCTAAGCAATAAAACCATCTCCTAAATATAAATTATCTTTTAACCTTATATAATCTGGCTTCATAAGGCGACAATTTATCATGTTTATAATTAGTATAATTACAAACAATTAGATTTTTTGAATTATTTATTTCTATATCTTTTTTACTTAAATCAATTAACTTATTAGTAAAATTTAATATTATATAGTATATATTATTTTCAGAGCTTCTTTTATAGTAATATATTTCTCTATCTTTTTTTAGCAGGTCTTTATAATTACTATAAGTTAGTTCTCTATTATTTTTTTTAAATTTAATTAATTTCTTATAAAAATTATACACTGAATTAAAATTATTGAGATTATTTTTTACATTTATTTTTTTGTAATTTGGATTAATTTTGAGCCAAGGCTCTACATTACTAAATCCAGAATACTTTTCATCTGACCATTGCATTGGTGTACGAGCATTATCCCTACTCTTTTTTTTAATTTTTTCAAAAAAATCATCTTCTTTGTTCTTTTCTAAAAAGTCATAGTATTTATTGATAGTTCTAATATCATTATAGTCCTTAATAGAACTAAAATCTACATTAGTCATACCAATCTCTTCGCCTTGATAAATATAAGGTGTTCCAGGAAGAGTTAATAACATCATTGCAACTAATTTAGCAGACTCTTCTCGATATTTATCATCATTAAAGAATTTAGAAATTGGGCGTGGTTGATCATGATTAGCAAAATATTGACTTAACCAACCGCCATTTTCTTGTACTTTATACCACGTATTTTGGATATCTTTAAATTTCAAAAAATTTTCATCATTAAAATCATTAAGATGAACATGTTCAAAATGAAATATCATATCTAACTCATTACGATTTCTATTAACATATTTATGTCCATCTTTTGGAGTCACAAATGGAGTCTCACCAACAGTCATTACATCATAATCATTTATAACTTCAGTTCGTAATTCTTTTAATATTTTATGACTTTCAGGTAAACTACTCCATTTTTCAGGGCTATCTGGTTTTATACTATCAGGAAGACCTTTCTTTTTTGCAATAAAATTAATCACATCCATCCTAAAACCATCAATTCCTTTATTTAACCACCAATCAATCATTTTAAAAATATCCTTTTTTACTTCTTTATTTTCCCAATTTAAATCAGGTTGTTTTTTTGAAAATAAATGCAAATAATACTGTTCCCTTGATTCACAGTATGTCCAAGCTGGACCACTAAATCTTGATTCCCAATTATTTGGAGGTTTTCCATCTACAGGGTCTCTCCAAATGTAATAATCAGCATATTTATTATCTTTGCTTTTAGATGACTCTTTAAACCAATAATGTTCATCTGATGTATGATTAATTACTAAATCCATGATTAATTTCATATCTTTTTTATGTATCTTCTCTAATAAATTATCAAAATCATCCATTGTACCAAACTCTTCCATGATTCTATAATAATCAGAAATATCATATCCATTATCATCATTGGGAGATTCATAAATTGGACTTAACCAAATAACATCCACACCCAGTTCTTTAAGATAATCTAACTTTTCTATTATGCCATTTAAATCTCCAATCCTATCATTATTACTGTCATTGAAACTCCTTGGATAAATTTGATAAACAACAGCCTCTTTCCACCATTTTCTTTTATTTTTCATTTTTTCTCTCCTTATCCTTTTATAGCTCCAGCTGTTAGCCCCGCAACTATTTTCTTTTGAAAAACAAAAACTAATAATACTATAGGAATAGTCACAACTACAGCAGCAGCCATTATTTCACCATATGGTATTTGTCGAGTAACTTCTCCCGAAAATAATGCTATTGCAACAGGTATAGTTCTTGCTGCAGGATCTATAGAAGTAAATGTTAAAGCAAACAAATATTCATTCCAAGCTTGAATAAAAGCCAACAAACCTGTTGTAACTAAAGCTGGAGCTGTTAGAGGAAGTAAAATCATATAAAAAGTCTGAAATGGTGTAGCTCCATCGACTTGAGCTGATTGCATTAATTCTTTAGGTAGCTCTCTAAAAAATGAAGTCATTACCCATGTGGTAAATGGTAATGTAAATATCATATATGATAAAATCATACTTGGTATAGCATCAATATTGAGTGTATTAATTACAGCATACAAACCAGATAAAACAGTTACCTGTGGAAACATAGTCATTGCTAATATTGTATATAAAGTTATTTTCTTACCCTTAAATCTTAACTTACCAAGAGCAAAAGCTGAAAATGAACCCGACAATAAAGATAAAATTGTTGTACTTATAGCTACAATTGTACTATTCAACATTCCTCTGATAAACTGATCATTTTTAAAAATATTAATATAATTTTTAAACGAAAAGTCAATTGAATTATCATTAGTATTTCTTGGTATAATTGTAGTTGGAGACATTTGCAACTGTGATTCTGTTTTTAAAGACGAATTGACAGCCCAATAAAATGGAAATACTAAATATACTACAATTATTAATAAAATAGCAATAAATAATATATTTTGAATAATATTGTCTAAATTCTTAATCATTCGTTTTCTACCCCCAGAGTTTTCATATACATTACAGCAAAAATAAAAATAATAATAAATATAATTACACTTATTGCTGAAGCTAAACCCATAGCACGATTTCCAATTAATTGGTAATAGTTATAACTTGCCATTGAATATTTTTGCTGTCCAACTAGCACTTGGAATAAACCAAAAACTCTTAGTGAAGCTAGAGTTCTAAATATTAAAGCTACTGCTAAAGAAGGCTTTAATAATGGAAAAGTTATAGAAAAAAACTGCTTTATTTTTCCAGCGCCATCAACTCTCGCAGCTTCATACAACTCATTCGGTATCAACTGTAAACCAGCTAAAATTAATAAGGCCATGAATGGTGTTGTTTTCCAAACATCAACCATTATGAGTGACGGCAATTGTAATCCGCTCTCTGTTAAAAAAGATATCTGACCATTTCCAATTCCAAATTTACTTAAAAACATATTTAAAAATCCAATTCTGCTTGGGAATAATATCCATTCCCATATTCTTGCTGAAACAACAGTTATTACTGCCCATGGTAATAACATTATTGCCCTCATAACTCCTCTACCAACAAACTTACTATTAACTACTAGAGCAATTATAAATCCAAAAAGCGTTTCAAAAAAAACAGCAAAAAAAGTGAATATAATTGTATTCCATATTGATTTAATAAACTCGGGATGTATCGCTCCTATAATATATTTTTCTCCAGAAAAGGAAAAAGTAGTTAGCTCTTTATACCTTTTTGGTTTTCTTGGAAGAACTTCGAAAGAATATTTATCTTCAGGAAGTTCTTTTATAGTTAATGAGAATAAAGAAGTATAATTATCTAAACCAACAAATTCTGTTTCTTCAACTCCAGCAAAAACCCTATTAGTGAAACTTGTATATACAACTTGACCCAATGGATAAACAGCCACAATTAATAAAATTAATATTGTTGGAATGAGCATTTTATATGCCAAACTTTGTTCTTTTTTAAACAAATTATTAGTAATCTGTGACATCTTAAACCTCCTAAAATTAATCTTAGTTTCCCTCTAGAGGGAAACTAAGATTATATTTGTTTACTATTTGATTTCAAACCCAGTAATATCTTGAATTTCATATTGTAAATTACCTAAGGCTTCTGCTGCTTCTTGATCACCAGTTAGAACAGAATGAACTGACTGGAAAAAGCTGGTAGAAACTTCATTATAGTTAGGCGCAGTCACAGTTGATGGTCTTGGAACTGCATTCATAAATACTCCATATAAATCTTCAAAAAATGGACGCGCTTCTAATACTTCATTGTCTTCATATAATGATTTAATGGTTGGATTATATGATTCTTCAATTGCACGATATTTTTGTGCCTCTTCGGATGCCATAAACATTGCTACATCAGCTGCAGCCTCTTTATTCTGACTATATTTACTTACTGCAAGCTGCCATCCACCTAAAGTAGACGCAGACATTCCTGGTTCATCACCGGGAAGTGGAGAAACATCAAATTTACCTCTAATTGCACTCTCTTCAGAGTTTCCTAAACTATAAATATATGGCCAATTCCTTATAAATGCAGCATTACCGTTTTGCCATATATGTCTAGAACTTTCTTCCTGTAAACCAGTTACAGAAGAAGGACTTATCTCCCCAACCCAAGAAGCTGCTCTATCAATAGCTTTAATTGCCTGATCATTATAAATAGTAATTTCCTTATCACTATTTACAATTTGACCACCATCATGTGATGCAACCCATTCTAAAGCATCACAAGTTAAACCTTCATAAGCATTTCCTTGCCATAAGAATCCCCAGAAATCTTGATTACCTTTTTCTCTTTCTCCAGCTTGAATCGTTGCAGCCATTTCTTCTAGTTTATCCCAGGTTTTTGGAGGGCTATCATAACCATATTCTTCTAATAAATCTGTTCTATAATATAATAATCCACCATCAGTATACCAAGGCATAGCTATTAACCGACCATCTAAAGTGTTATTTTCTACTATAGCATCAAAATGTTTATCAATAATTTTTTCAGCGCCATAATCATTAAAGTCTATTAAATGATCAGCTAATATTCCTGGCCAGACAACATCAACTGTATAGACATCTACTTCAGAACTTTTTGCTTCAAAAAACTGTAGATATAAATCTAATCTTTCAGTTGATGATGAGGGAGTTTCTAATATCTCTACATTAATTTCAGGGTTTTCTTCCATATACATATTTGCAAGATCTTTAGCAGAATCAACTGAATTACCACCTACAGCTATAGTTACAGTATCTTTATTCTGAGCTAACAAAGGTATTGAAATTAATGATATGATAAGGAAGGAGCCAATTCCCACTCCTTTCAAGACCTAGCTAGCG
>NZ_QBLR01000249.1:0-5174 GCF_003070835.1 Halanaerobium sp.
AAATTATATTCAAGATAAAATTTTAGATCCATATAATTATCAAAGGTCTTCTCGCCTTCTTTAAATTCAACAAGAAGATCGATATCACTATTATTAGTAGCCTGTTCGCTAACATATGAGCCAAATAAAGCAATACTCTTAATTCCAAATCTATCTAATGTGTTTCTGTTACTCTGCAAAAATTCAATAATTTCTTGACCTGTCATATTATCGACCTCCTATTTCTTTCTTCTATTTCAAGATTCTTGTTCTTAGTATGAGCAACATAGATTTCTCTTTCAGGGTTCTTCTTATGAAGTTCCCTATAAGCTTTCATAGCTTCATCGCTATTATTAAATATGTCAAGAACAGCTATTTTATCAACAACTCTTTTTTTCTGGTCCGAATGAGCTTCTATTGCTTCTAGTAGAATCCAACTATCAGGATATTCATCTCTAATATCTTTCCATTTCATTTTGAAATCTTTCCCTTATTACTTTCTATTTCTATTATATCACAAAGCTATATTTATACCCAGTAAGCAAAGATTTTTTTATTTTTAACTTCCATTTCTTCATTCTTATATTCTTTATTCAGGTTAAAATTAAAACTCAAGAGATAACCCTGATCCATATTCTGGCTTTCCAAATAATCAGCAAGCTGCTCCAGTCCTCGCTGGTGATATTCTTCTCCCCGCCATATTTTTAATTCTACTATATATTTCTGTTCAAGATAGGTTATTACTACATCAATTCTTTTTTCCTGAGAAATCTGTACTTCTTTGAAATCAAATCCTTTACCATTGATGATTGGCTTTAAAAAAGCGAGAAAAATCAAGCGACCATTTCTTTCTAAAAAATCTCTATCACGATCACTATATTGTTCTTTAATGAAAACCTGAAAACGCTCCAGTACTGCTTTTAGATTCAGCTGACCATTATCTATAAAGCTGTCTTTGAAATCAAAAGCATCACTTTCCATTGAGTTTTCTATTTTAGAAATTAAATAATTGTATATTCGCTGCTCATAGATTCTGTTATGAATTTTTAAGCTGCCGTTATCATTTTTGAAAATACCGTATAGCTCTCCCTTTTCTATTGTCGGATTATCAAGATTATAAGTGATTTTTCTACCATCTACAATTAAATCTATACAAATATCTTCTAAATCATTATTATTTTCGATATTTTTAATTAATGTTTCAAAATTAGGAAGGTCTTTTGCTAAAATAATTTTTACTGCCTGCTCAAGATATTCTTGATTCCAGCTGGACTCATTTTCTCTTAGTATTTCTTCTGCAATGATTTCTGCAAGTTTACTAACTAAAAAAGGGTGACCTGAAGTATAATAATGCATTTTCTCAGCAAAATAATCTAAATCCAGGTCAATAGTCCTGTCTTCCTGGTACTCGTTTAACATCGAAGCAATTTGATCGACTTCCAGCTCAAAATCAACCTTAAACTCACTGGCAATATTCCAGGTACTATTGTACTTATGTTCTTCATCATCTCTTAATTTTAGTTTAAGGTTTTTTACATCATGTACCCCTGATAAAATTACACTATAAAATGTTTTATCTCTGTCAGCCTGCCCACCCAAATTTATAGCTCGATAATAAAAGCTTCTTAAATTATTTGTTTCCTTGACATTGGTAAATCTAATGTATCGATTCTGGGGATTAGTGGTTGTAAAAATCAGTGACTCTTTATTCAGTTTCTCCAGAGGTCTTAAGTTATGAGAAGTAAAGACCAACTGTCCTTTTGCTCTATCCTGTATAATTTCCAGAATTTCACCTAAAAGATATTCAAATATGCCGGCATCAAGCTCATCCACTGCCAGACAAATACCGGGCTTATTATACATCGCAATCATTGCACTCAAGATAGATATAATCGTTTAGAGATGTTCTTATCCTCCCTCTTAAGATAGTTCTGCATAGCCTCTTTTACAACATCAGTACCCACTTTGTTTCTCAGTCTGATGCAGTCACAATTTGTTTTTCTCCTTATCAAATATTTTAACCTTACTACCCTCAATATTAACCTCTTTAATCCCTGTATTGAACTGTTTATCTGCAAAATAAAAAATAGAGATCGGCGGATAATCAGGAAGTTTAGGCCTGTGCTCATCTCGATGAATGGCAACATAATTTTCCAAGTGGTTAGGTTAAGGCAACAAAAAAGACTCAGACACTATTTGCCTAAGTCTCTTAATATTGTCGGTTTTTCTCCTGATACATGTTATGATCAGCTTCAATGTAAACCTCTTTTAGATCAGTAGCTTCATCTTTTTTAACAGCTAACCCTAAAGAAATACTCATCTTAATATCATTATGAAGTTTTTCTTCTCTAAATCTATCTTTAATTCTATTATAGATTCTTTGGGTAGTTTTCAAATCAGTATTGGGTAATAATATAGCAAACTCATCTCCACCCATTCGAGAAATGATATCTGATTTACGCAGACAGGAACTCAATAATTCAGCCGCTTTCTTAATATAGTCATCTCCAATTTCATGTCCATAACTATCATTTATAAACTTGAGTTTATCTAAATCTCCAACAATTATACTGATTGGTATTTCTCTAGAACTGTTCAATCTAGCTAACTCATTAGTAAAGTATCTGCGGTTATATAAGTCAGTCAGTTCATCTTTAAAAGATAAATACTTTAGTTTTCTTTCATTTTCTTTTAAATCAGTAATATCATTACAAACAACCAATAATTCAGAAATAGAATCATCAGTTATTATGGGCTTTATCGAATAATTAATCCAAATTGATTTTCTCCATCTGCTGGTATAACATATTTCACCAGACAATACTTTTCTCTTTTTAAAATAATCAGGATTTTTTGGCCAGATATCTTTAGTAGCTTCTATTTTCTTAAAACTCATGCCAACAACTTCATCTTTGCCTGGAGCATTTATTATTTGGAGCATCTTTTTATTTAAGTCCAAAATATTTCCTTCTGGGTCACTTTTAATTAAGCCCACTGGGTTATCCTCATATATCTGTTTGAACTTATTTTCACTAACTTTGATATTTTTTTCTACTTTTTTCATTTTTGTAATGTCTCTACTAGAACCAATTAATTGTATTACTCGATTATTACCATCAAAAACAGGGGTTAACTTAGTATGCCAGGTTTTCTTTCCTCTAGGCAGTTCTAAAGTTTCTTCATAAGAAATAGTTTCACCTTTCTGCATACATTTAACATATCTTGATTTTACTATTTCACTTTCTTCTTCAATTAGAATCTCCTCTGGGCTTTTTCCTATTAGGTCTTCTTCTCTAAAACCTGTTAATCTTTCATAGGTAGTATTTAACCTCTTGAGTTTAAAAATTACTTCCTGATCATAAATAACCTCAACTAAAAATATCGCATCATGGGTATTATTTAAAATCGCTTCATAATCTTTAAGTTTTAAATTATTCATTTGCATATTTCTTTTGCTATTTCTACACAAATGAATTACAAAAATAATAAGCAGAACCAGTAATGCTGCACCTAAAAAAAACATTCTTAAAACCTCCAAAAACTCAATACTTTAAATATCTTAACAAAGCAAAGTTTATAAATAAAGACTTTTTAGACAATTAACTATTTCCTGATCAAACATAATTCCTTTGTTTTCATCTAAGTAAGATAGAGCCTCATCAACAGTCAGAGACGGCCTATATGCTCTATGAGAGGTCATAGCTTCAAAAACATCTACTACTGCAATCAATCTGGTCTCAAAAGGCATTTCAGCCTCTTTAAGACCATCTGGATAACCTGAACCATCATTCCTTTCATGATGGTGAAGTACAATATCCTTAATAACATTTGGTAGATTAACATCTTTAATTATCTCATAACCAAATCTTGTATGCTGTTTAACCATTTCAAACTCCAGCTCACTTAAACTACCCGGTTTGAATAAAATACTCCTAGGCACATTAATTTTACCTATATCATGTAATTGCGCACCAATTTTAATAGTTGATAATTCATTTGATTGAAATCCAAATTCCTCAGCAATATTTTCAGCAATTAAAGCAACCCGACTACTGTGATCTTTAGTATAAGGATCACGTTCTACACTAATATTGACTAAAATATTGATCATCGAAGAAACCGTCTGAGAAAGCTCTTTATTTACCTGATGTAATTTTTTTGTTTTATCAACATTATCCCAGTAAGACAGGATAAGATTACCAATTGCATTCAGCAGGTCAATATCAGCATAATTCCACTTTCTTTTACTTTTTATATCGTCAAAACCTATAAAACCTTTAAGACTATCCTTAAATAAAGGAATTACTAATAATGACTTTATGGACTGATCTTTTAGCATCTCTTTTTCATTATTTCCTTCAGCTGGTATTTCTTCAATATCTTCAATAACAATTGTTTCATTGTTTTTCAACTTTTTCATCCACCAGGGGAATAAATCACTCGGCAAGTTCTTTAAATTCTCGATCTCAGACTCAGCGTTTTCTGCAGTCCATTCATAAGTATTATCCATAAATTTTAGATTATCTTTAAATTCAAAGATATAGGTCCGATCAACCTTAGTCATTTTACCCAGTATCTTAAGGATTTCATTAATATTATCTTGATCTGGAAAAGTCAACATTTTAGCAATCATATTAATCTCATTTTCAGACTTTATTCTATGTTCTAATTCCAGTTCGTATCTTTGAATCAGTTTCACCAAATCATTCTGATTACCTTGATAATTATTATCCATACTTCCACCCCTTAAAATACTGATCTAAACCCCAATTATAATAATAGATTTTCTATTTCTGTTGTAGTAAGCGGTTTAAAATAATAAAATCCCTGTGCATAATCACAGTTTAATTTCTGAAATTGCTCCACCTGTTCTTCAGTCTCAAGCCCTTCTGCAACAACACTCATCTTAAGTTTATGTGCCAGCTGAATAATTGCTTCAACCATATATTTATCAGAATCCTGATTAATTTTATCGATAAATTTTTTATCAAGTTTTATTGTGTGAATAGGAAGATCATTTAAAACCCCTAGAGATGAATAACCAGTACCAAAATCATCTAAAACTGTTTTTGTCAAGTGAAATTTGACCCTTTTACTAATTGAAAATTGACCCGGGTAAGCAAAAAATAATATTAATTTTATTGACCCAGCCACTCTTCAGTTTCTTTCATTCGGTAAGAATTACCATTCATATT
>NZ_QBLR01000250.1:0-5165 GCF_003070835.1 Halanaerobium sp.
CTCATTAGATATTTTACTTTATTTCTCTGTAAATGTCCAATAAAATGCCAGTCAAGATCAATATTTTCTGCTAATAACTTTTCATTTTTTTCTTCAAGCTCCTGCACTCTATTCTCACCAAAAATTTTTACACCGGCTTCAGCTAAAATTTTAATAGCTTTAATATCCTGATTTTTACTTACAGCAAGCAGCTTTATTTCTCTAAAATCTCTCCCAGCTTTAGCTGCTGCTTTTTTTATATTTTTTTTGACCTGGTTTAAATTATTAGTTAATTTTTCTTTCTGCATTAATCTAAGCCTCCCTGCCGTAATCGAAGTCTTCAGGATTTGTAATAACTTCTTCTCCAATTTCTAAACCGCTGACAATCACATATTCGTCATTTCCATTAATAATTACTACTTCCTGAAACTCATATTTATTATAGCCGCTCACTTTGAGTACACCTCTTCCAGAAGGTTGATTAAAAACAGCCCTGCGGGGTATCTTTATTCCACGATAAATATTTTTTATAATATTTAAATCAATTCTTCTCCTATTTATCCAGCGGGGAATAAATTGCTTCACTTCTATAAAAAAGAAGGTGCGGTCAAGATTTTGACGAATATCAATTATTTCAGCTTCAATAAGTTTATCCGAATTTTTCTGCTTTAAAAAAATTAATTCATTAATCCTAAATCTATCAGTCTGCGATTCTGGGATTTCTACTACTAGATAAAGTTTAAAATTATTAATAATTCTATATAAATTTTCACCTTTTTTTATCCGGTCTCCTGATAAAAGATGTTTATAATTTCCATTTAAATCCTCAAAATTTGACAGGTCAATTTGATTCAAGTTATCAATATTCACTTCATTTTCCAGTCCATCAACAGCAAAACTAACCAGACCTGCTTTTTTATTAAATATCTTCTGCTGCTGATTAGAAGCTTTGATTTCTGCCAGTTTTATTCCTGAAGCAAGTCGGTCACCCTCTCCAGCCAGCAGTTCAACTCTGCCTGATATAGGTGCTTTAACAACATCTTCATCTCTTACAATTAACACATTTGACCAGAAACCATCAATAACCTCTCCCTGTGCAGCAAGCATTGTTTCAAACCGGGCTGCACCAAAGAGTTGGACCCCAATAATTAAAGCGATTATTAAAATAAATAGTATTACAAAGGGTTTAAAATTAGTAGAATTGTTTTTTTTCATCAGCATCACCTTAAAAGAAAAAGATAATTTAAATCCTGATGTTTTAACATCAGGATTTAATTATTATTATCCTTTTTTATTTCTTAAAAAAGCCGGTATATCAAGATCATCGCCAGAAAAACTCTCCATCTCAAATTCCTCTTCCGGCATTTCTTCTCCAGTAGAACTGGAACTATTCTCAATTCGTTTTTTAGGAGAACCGGAATCAAAACCAGTTGCTATTACTGTAACTTTGACTTCACTATCTAATTCTTCGTCAATTACAGCTCCCAGAATAATATTTGCATCTGGATCTGCAACTTCCTGAATTACTCTGGCTGCTTCATTAGCTTCATGAATACCTAAATCCATTCCACCGGTAATATTCAGTAATACACCACGAGCTCCATCAATAGAAGCCTCCAGTAATGGAGAAGCAATGGCAAGTTTTGCAGCTTCAGTTGCTCGGTTTTCTCCATCAGCCTTACCAATTCCCATTAAAGCAGACCCTGCATCAGTCATTATAGTTTTTACATCTGCAAAGTCAAGATTAATAATACCTGTAATAGTAATTAAGTCAGAAATACCCTGCACACCCTGTCTTAAGACATTGTCAGCAATTTTAAAGGCATCCATTAAACTTGTCTGCTTTTCAGCAACTTCCAGCAGACGATCATTTGGAATTACAATTAAGGTATCAACCTTATTTTTCAATTCTTCAATACCTGAAATAGCATTGTTCATTCTTTTTTTACCTTCAACAGTCAGCGGCTTAGTTACAACTCCAACTGTAAGGGCTCCCTGTTTTTTGGCAGCTTCTGCAACAACAGGAGCGGCTCCAGTACCGGTTCCACCGCCCATACCAGCAGTTATAAATACCATATCAGCACCATCAATAGCCTGAGCAATTTCTTCCACATTTTCTTCTGCAGCTTCAAACCCTATCTGAGGATCAGAACCTGCTCCCAGACCTCTGGTTATTTTTTCGCCAATTCTAATTGTGACCCCAGCATTAGAAGCCATCAAAGCTTGAGCATCAGTATTGACTGCTATAAACTCGACACCATCTAATCCCTCTTCAATCATTCTATTAACAGCGTTATTGCCGCCACCACCTACACCAACTACTTTTATATTTGCAAACTGTTCAATTTCTGTTCCAATATCAAACACTAATTTTCCCTCCCCGTTAAGGATAATATGTAAGCTTTAATTTTTTTGCTGACCTGCTTTTAGAAAAATTCACTAAACCAGCTCTTTAGTTTACTGAAAAATCCACTTACAATTTCTTTACTATTATTACTACTATTACTTCTAAGGTTATTATTCTTTGCATCACCATTTTCTAGAGCAAATTCTATCAAACCAACAGCTGTAGAGAATATTGCTCGTGGTATGGTATCACCCTTTTTTATATATACGGGATTATCAATAACATTTGAAAGTCCACTAACATAATCTGGTTCTCCAATCCTTACCGGTAGTTCAGTAATATCAGAGGCCAATTTTTCAGAACCCTCCAATAGTGATGCTCCACCAGTTAGAATCATTCCTGCTGGCGTAAGATCAGCAGAACCTGCACTATTCAATTCTTTTTTGATCATTGAAAAGACTTCGGTCATCCTTGGCTCAATCACCTGGCATAACATTTTGCGTGATAATTTCTTTCTTTCTTTACCACTGGCCGCCAGAACTTCAATTTTCTCCTGGTCATCAATTTCTCCTGGTAAGACTGAACCGTGCATTATCTTAATTTTTTCAGCTTCAGAAACAGGGGTCCTTAAACCTACAGCAATATCATTACTTACATGATTACCACCAACAGGTAAAACTGAAGTATGTGCTATACTGCCTTCATGAAAGACTATAACATCAGTTGTTCCACCGCCAATATCAACTAAAACTGCTCCAAGGTCTTTTTCATCATCAGATAATACTGCCTGACTTGAAGCTAGAGGTTCTAAAACCACCTCATCTACACTTAATCCTGCTCTTAAAACACTTTTAACCAGATTTTGAATTGAAGTGGAAGCACCTTTAATAATATGAGTTTCCACTTCCAGACGCACCCCAGACATACCAAGGGGATCCTGAATACCTGGACTTCCATCCACTATAAATTCTCTGGGAAGAACATGTAAAATATCTTCCTCAGCTGATACAGGAACTATCCTGGCTGCATCAATAACTCTTTTTATATCACTTTCTTTTATTTCTTTTTCATCTCCAGTTACTGCAACTACTCCATGACTGTTGATAGACTTGATATGTGAACCAGCAATACCAACATAAGCGGAATCAACCTTCTGACCGGCCATTCTTTCAGCTTTCTGAACAGCACTTTTTATTGCATGGCTGGTTTTATCTATATCAACTACAATTCCCTTGCGGAGGCCGTTAGATGGAGCTAAACCAATCCCGACAATCTCTATATTATTTTCTCCACTTACTTCTGCTATTAGTGCACAAATCTTGGTAGTACCGATATCAAGTCCGGTAACTATTTTTCTTCTCTTCACAACAGTCTACCTCCTTTCTTGTCCAAACATATATTATAGTTATTTATTAATTAGGCTCAATTTAAATAATTCAATATAAATTATATTATTCCTTTATTCTAAGCAAAATAATCTTTATTTTAATTTAATAACCGGGTGTTTAGTAACCTGTAAATTAATATAATCAATTTCATTGTCCTGATTATTCTTCAAAATCGAATTTAAAATAGCAAACTTTTCTTCCAGTTCATTATTACTACCCAGATTAACTCCCCCACCCTGCTTCAGATAAAGTTTATAGATATCATCTTGATAATTAACTTTTTTTATCTTTGCTAAAAAGTTAAAATCCAGGTTATTTAAAACCTTAATTATGTCATCCGTAAAATGAGGTAACTCCAATTTGTTATTGTTGAAATAATAAGGAAAATTTTCAAATTGAGGCACAGCAAGTTCTTCATTTAAATCTACTTCTCCTAAAATAATCCCATCAGCGGAAAAGATTAATTTCTGGTCATTATTTTTTAGCCAGGCTACAGCCTTTCTTTCCTCTATTACAACATGGATGGTTGATGGAAATGATTTTTCTACCTGAACTGAAGAAATCAAATCATGTTTTAATAAGCTGTTTTTTAATTCATCTTTATTTAAAAACAATAAATTCTTACCATAAAATTTATTGATACTGCTTCTTAGTTCACTCCTATTAAACTCAGTTCTTGAGTGAAAAATAAAATCCCTGACATCAAAAAAAGGAGAAAAAAGAAAGGAAATAAAAGTTAAAAGTATAAAAAACAGAATTAATAAAACTACCTGATATTTTTTCTCCATTAATATCCCTCACCTAATTAAAATCAAATTAAACTAATCTTTTTTTAAAATCAGATCTGAAAGCTCAGTAATATCTCCTGCTCCAACACAAAGAATAATATCTCCTGCTTCAGATTCAGCTAATAATTTATCTGCTATTTCATCAAAATCAGCAAGGTGCTGACATTCAACATTAGAGTTTTCAGTAATAGAGGCTGCAAAGTCAGTTAGAGATATTTGATGATTATTTTTTTCAGATGCAGAAAAAATGTCTGTTAAATATACCTGGTCAGCATCACTAAAAGAAGCAGAAAATTCATCCATGAATTTCCAGGTTCTGCTGTACCTGTGAGGCTGAAAAACCACTCTAATTTTTTTATAATCCATATTTTTTACTGTTTTTAAAAGTTCTTTAATTTCAGTAGGATGATGAGCATAATCATCTACCAGATCAACCTGAGAATTCTTAATTCTTCCCTTTAATTCAAATCTGCGGCCTACACCACTAAAATCTTTTAGAGCGGATTTGATTGCTTCAATTTCTATATTCAAGCTGTAGGCAGCTGCAGCTGCTCCAAGTGCATTATAGAGATTATATTCGCCCGGAACTGAAAGTTCCATTTGAGCCAGTAAATTATTTTGATGATAAAAAGCAAAACTACTTTTAAATTTATCATACTCAAT
>NZ_QBLR01000251.1:0-5146 GCF_003070835.1 Halanaerobium sp.
TCTTGTATCAGAAATTTATTGAATTCAGAATCATAACTGTTTATTTTTAATCCATCAGCTTTACTTTGTGCTAATATAATTGAATCAGCTTCCAGTCTTAAAGCGAGATAAAATAAATCATCAGTACCAATCTTTTCTAAAGCATCACCTCCCCTCATTAGTTCTACTAAACCAATTAGTCTGTCATCATTATCTAAAGCGATCATTCCTACCGCTTCTTCCTCTCCATTAATTTTCAAAACATCAACAAATATCTCTACTGCATCTTCTGGTTTTTTTATATGATTATTTATTCTGCAATCACTTCTCTTTTTATCATCAAATTCAATGCTATCAATTTTGAGCATCTAATAAACTCCTCTCTAGATATGATTTTCTTCCTTCATACTACTGTAATTACCATCATTACCAACTATAATATGATCAACTACATTGACCCCCAGTATCTTACCTGACTTAACCAGCTTTTTAGTAATATTAATATCATCACTGCTTGCATCTATATTACCACTTGGATGATTATGGCCTAATACTATACCGGCTGCATTCTGCAGGATTGCTCTTTTAAAGACCTCTCTCGGAGTGACTAAACTTGAATTTAATGTGCCGGTTGAAACTTCAAATAATCCAGTCACCTTATTTCTGACATCTATAGTCGCCATCACAAATACTTCTTCTGATCTTTTATCTAACTCTGCTACTTCAATAAATAAGTTTCTAGCAGCAATAGGATTATTAATAGTTTTATTTAAATCATATCTGCCACCATTTTCTTTAACTACTCTCAGTGAAAACTTTTGGATGTTTACCATTATTATCTACTCCTTTGTATTTGTTTTTCATTCTTTTTAGTCTAATTAACCTCTGTTCCTCAAGCAACTCCAACTCATCCATTGTCTCAGCGTATGGTCCTAAGGCTCTTTTTATTCTCCAGGCATCAGAAGGTACTCCATTAACAGGCACAGCTATCACCTCATCAGCTTTCACATACTTTTAGTTCTCCATCATCAATAATCAAATCAAGCACTCTATCAGTATCAACTTCTTCCGGAACCACCTCTATATCACTTAAGCTCTCAAAAGTTTCATTAGCATATTTATCAATCAATATTTCCAATAATTTAATCTGATCAAGCTGCAGCAGCTCAACTGCTTCTTTTTTATCTGCTGCTTCAACTATTAATTCACCACCATGATATTCTCTCCAGCTGCAATTAACTTTGAATTTAGGCATCTATCATCAACCTTTCTTTTTAGGCCATCTTTTTAAAGGTATTTAATATATTCTTTAGCTGTTTAAACTGACCATCACTTAAATCATCTATTGACAGGTTCTTATCTTTATCCAGGCCTTCCTTTTCTTTTACTTCCCTCAGGTAGGTAAATAAATCTTTTCTTAGGCCTTTATCATTGCCTATTAAATCTTTAATTTCTTTTTCTCTTTCAGAAAGTTCAGCTTCAATATCTATATCTATTTGAGTATCTTTCTTATCATCAGCTTTCTTCTTTTTCTTAAAAGGTCTTCTCGGCTTTTCTTTATCTTTCTCATTTAAACGCTGTACATCCATCTCCTCAGCTGTTACCAGGCCTGATACAGTAAAAGCTCTTTTTAAAGCCATTGATTCAGCTACCTTTAATATCATAGCTGATGGATACTGTGTCCAGACTCTGGTGCCGGCAAAGTATTCTTTAAAGGGAGCAAAGACATAGACTGGATATTCTCTATCTTTCCGGTAGACTAGGGCATAAGCACCAATAATATCGCCTCTATTGGTACCATATTCATGATCTATACCCTGAGCTTTTCTTCTAAACTTGTCATTTTCCCTAACCACATCTGATACCAGGCCATTGTATTCCTGATGTCTATCAGCTATCTTTAGATAACCATCTCGTGAGGTCATGATTGTTGGTTTGCCTTTAATCTTCCAGAAAAATATCTCTTTATTAAAAGGATCCAGTCCATAAGTTTTAGCTATATGCAGAAACATTCTCAGTTCATCTGTATTAGCATCACTGGCTACTGTTCTTTTTATAGTTTCTACTTCTTTTTGAGTAAAACTGATCAGTTCCTTATTTCTGCTTTCAATATCAACCACTTTATTTTGAGCAGCCATTTATATAACCTCCTTCAGCTTATTATTATCAATGCTTTCATTTAGAAAATATTGATCTAGAAATCCTATAATCTCTGATGCTATACTACTGATCCTTTTTAAGCTCTGCTTTAAATTATATGATTTTTTATACAAAGCTAAGTATTTGTCTGATTTTATTTCTACACCATAGTGGTCCATGACTATGAAGGCAGCTGCTTCTGCTTCCATCTCTTTAACCTCTTTACTCATATCCTTCCTGCTTTCTTTATCATGCAGCAGTTCATGTGCTGTTTCATGGACTAAAACACCCGATTTTTCAGTATCATTAAGCTTTTTATCTATTACTATCTTGCCACCCTGAGAATAGCCTTTTAAGCCTTCTTTCAGCTCTTTTATCTCCAAGTCAATTTCTTTAGTTTCAAGGAATTTCTTTAAAGGTAATAGGAGCTTGCTGTTAGTATCTTTAACTGCTATATCAATACTGGGCAGAGGCTTACCTTCAGTTTGGCTGACATCGAAAACACTTACCGGCCTGAAATACATTCTCTTAACTTCTTTTTCTACTTCTCTAAGCTGAACATTAACATTCTTTTCTTCAGTAACTTTTTTCTTATAAGTAAAAGGAGCAAGTATCGAAATAGCTTTTTCTCCTTTTTTAACATGACGATCAAACTTCTTCTGCCACTGCTTATAGCCAGCAACTAAAGTAGCCTCCGGTTTCTGCAGCTGAATTAGAATTCTATTTTGATAGCTGTAATTATGAAATTTAGCTAAAGTCTTAAGTATTTCTTTAAATTCGTCTGAATTCTGGACTAAATCAATCTTCTGATTAAGCTTCTTTAATAATTTTTTAGTTTTAGCTTTGCTCATTTAAATTACCTCCTTAAATCTAAAAAGAGCCCGGCTTAATAGCCAGGCTCCTATAGTTTATTTGCTTTTTATTCTTTGACTTTAACTTTAAATTTTTCTCCTCTTTCCGTAACTACAATTCCCCCTACTACTTCTCCAGTATCAGCCACAACTGCTTTACTGCCAACTATTCTTATTTTCTTTTTCAGCTTTCTTTTATCAACCTGCTTTTTGATTTTAATAGTATCTTGAAGACTTTTCTCTGCAAATTCTAATAACTTATCATTATCGTATTTCCATTTATCTCGCTGTTTTCTAAATTGCAGCTGGCCGAAGGGTAATTTATGAGTCTTAAGTTCCAGATCATCTTTTTTTAGCTGTTCAGCATAGACCCTGAGCAGACCTTCCATGTACTCAATATCATTATCCAAATTATCATTTTCAGATTCCAGCCACTGATTGACCTCATCTATTTCCTTTTGTATCTCTTCAATCTCTGTATCAGCAAACTCCTGATTCTCTTTCTTTTTCTGCTTTAGATGTCTGATCTTCCTTAAAGCCCAGTTAGCTTTTTGGTCATTATCAATAAGGAAATGGTTATTTTCTTTTTTCTGATCATTTTGTTGTCGCTGTAATTTAACTGCTTCCATAGTCAGCCTCCTTAGTTTTTAGCTCTAATTGCCTCTACATCATCTAAATTCTCACCACAGTAAGGACAGATCCAGGATTTCTTATTTGCACTGTAACTTCTTCTATTACATTCAGGACACTCTTTAACATACATTCATTTGCCTCCTATGCTGATTTAGAATTTATATAGCTATCTTTAACTAATTCCTGAAGCATCTGCTTTAATGGCTTTTCTCCCCGGTCTAAAACAGGCATTATGACAGCTTTTACATCTTCCTGATTATCCAGGATAAACAGAGGATTATTATTATCCTTAACCTTATATTTATCTCCATAATCTAATAGAAAATCATATTCTCGGTTAAACATTCCAATATCATTACCAGCTTTAAAGATTCTGACTTCATCTCCGGAATCATTTTGCTTATAGAAGTCAGTAATTACTGCTTCATATTTAGCATTACCAATCTGGCTGGTAACTGTTTTCGTATTTAGCTTATTTTCTCTAAATACATTAGCCCCGGCTGAAGAGATTGTTCCTTCAAAATTAAAGGGTATATCTGCAGTCGACTTATAGCTGTTATATTTAGCAAAGAACTTGCCAAATTCAGCTTCATTAAGCTTTACCATGACATAGGTGTCTGTTACGTTATATGATCCATCCTCAAACTTCTCAATTATCACATTATCGCTCTTCCTGATCAGCTTTGCTATTTCTTTACCATTAATCATTTTATCCACTCTCCTTAAATTTTTTTAGAAAAATAAAAAGTCCTGCCACTTAAGGCAGGTTAATAATTAGTTAATATTTAAATATATCCGGTAATTCCCTCCAAATTGCATCAAAACTGGTGTTATGTTGACTAGATATCTGTTCTACTGCTTTAGTTGCTTCCACCCCGAGAATGATTAATTTAATAGCTGCTGCAGCTAATGCTGCTAATGACACTGACATAGGTAATCCTCCTTTCTCTTTGATGGTATTTAAAGAGTTAATTCTTCTTGATCACCTATATAATATATAACTGTAAACTGGTTAAATTAATTCTGATGACAAAAATAATAGCCACCCTAATACAGGATGGCCAATTGTATGATCTCCTTATTTATTTGATCTATATCATCTGTTTCAGCTATAGTCTGTCACAGTTAGCAAGTTAGATGCTGTAAATATTGATTAGTTAGAAGCTATTCCTCCCGGTATAAGTTATAATCTTTTCCCAGCAACAGTGAACTTAATTAAATCAGCTGATTTAATCTCCCTTAAACTTCAAGAAGCAATTTCTGCTCTACCTGTTTCTCTATTTGCTCCTGTACAAATGCAGTATTCACAGCATAATACATAATTTTTGCTTGTGATGATAAATCTATCACCAGGAATAATATTTGCTTTAACTCAATATTTATTGCCTCAAGTATCGATTTCCAGCCTGGATTGAGTTGATTTTCAGTCTGCAGTTATAATTTTTCTAAGTCATTGTTGGAGTATTTTAGAGCAAAAAGTTTCCCCTTAAAAAAAAGCCATATATAAAAAAAATAAACCCCTTCAAAAATTTAAAATAAATATT
>NZ_QBLR01000252.1:0-5104 GCF_003070835.1 Halanaerobium sp.
CCATTAGGTATAATTTCCTAGCTAATAAAAAAATGAGATTTTAAATTAGATAGAAATAGATAAATAAAAGTTAAAGATAAGCATTGAAAGGGGGTGAGAAATTGAATCAAATAATTGCATTGAATCAGTACAAATTCCAACAGCAGGCAGAGCCAAAAAAAAGTAGAAAGCTGAGTCATGAAAACTACTCTCAAAGTTCTTTTGCTGAAAAAATGAAAGCAGTTCAAAAAAGAGATGATAATTTTGCTTTCAAGGAAAAGTCTAAAGAAATTAAAAGTTCATCTGATTCTGAGAGGTTATCAAACAAAGCTGTTGGCTCCGAAAAAGACCTTTCAAAAAAGAATGAATCATCTTCTGGAAAAGATATTAGAAAAATGCTGCAGGAAACTGCTGAAGAAGCATTTACCCAGTTAGCTCAGCTGAATTTAGGTGATGTTGATTGGCAGAAGTTGAATTCCCAATTTAAAGAGGCTGAATTTTTAGAAGCTGCCGGAGGTGATCTGCTTTCGAAAGCTGATGGATTTGAATTAGAATTTTCACAGCTAAGTACTGCTAATTTAAAGACATTAATTTCTGATTTAGAAAACATGATTTCAAGCTCTGGAGTTAATTTAGCTAACAATGATCAGCTTGCTTCACTACTTAACCTCCCAAAAGAAGTTGAGACAGAAAAAAATATATTGTCTGATAATCAAGCTTTTGGAGAAAAATTTGCTGATTACTTTAAGTTTCAGAACCAAGCAGAACCGAAAACTGATGAATTAGCTTCTTTAGAAAACAGGGAGCAAATTCAAATTTCTGAAAAAACTGCAGCAGCTGAAATTGCTGGTAAAACAGAAAAAAAGAATGTTGATTTTACTAACTCTGATCAAAATAAATTGAGTCAGAAGATTGATTTCGAGCAGAGAAATCTGGCTGATAACACTCTGCGTCAGGAAAGTGCTGAAAAAAATACTACCCATAATAATTCAAAAGTTGAACAGGAATCTAAGCTGTTTAATTTAACAGAGCAAAAAGAAGTTTCAGAATTTAATTCTAAAGTGGTTTTAGAAACTGCTAAAGGAGATAATGCTGCTGAAAAGAAGATTATTGATTTTAATTTTTCTGGAGCTGATTCTTCATTAAATACTGAACTCAATGCTGGTGATAAGACTAATAGTTTTGCTTTGAATAACAATCAACTTAAAGGTGAATTACCGGTAAAAGAGCAATTTGTGCAGCAGTTTAAAGGAGAGTTTTCAGCTGCTAAAAACGAAATGAATATTGAGCTAAAACCTGAATCACTTGGTAAAATTGAGGTTAGACTTAATTTAAATGAAGGTAAAATTGATGCCAGGATGTTGGTGGAAAACAAGCTGGTTCAGACTCAATTAGAAAGCAGTATGAAAGAAATAAAATCTGATCTGATTAAACAGGGAATTAATATTGAACAGTTTAAAATTGAAACTGCTAAGGCAGGACCTCGTCAGGTTGAACAGCAGAATGATTTTAACTTAAATGATCAAAACTCTGCTTTTAGTGATGGTGAGACCGGTCAGAATCAGGAATATGAACAACGTCAGTTTTTCCAGGGACAATATTATGTAGAAAGAGGATTAAGGAACAGCAGTTTAGATAGAGAAAATATAGTTATGAGACAGCAGGAAATAATCAATAGAGCTGCCTTTTCGAAAGGGAAGCTTAATTTGATTGTCTAAAGGAGGTAGTTATATGTCAGATATATATAATGTAAGTTCTACGCAGAGCACACAGTATCAGCAGGAAATTCAGAGAAAATCGCTTGAGGCGAATGATGGATTGGGTCAGGATGCTTTTTTTAAGATTCTAATAACCCAGCTGCAGAATCAAGATCCTTTAAATCCAATGGAAGATCGTGATTTTATTTCTCAAATGGCTGAGTTTACTTCTCTAGAAAAAACTGAAAAACTTTACTCACTGCTGGAAGATAAATTAAGTTCTAATCAGGTAATTGATAATAGCAGCTTAATTGGTAAAGAGATTACTGCTAACGTAGAAGGTGTAAAATTAGAAGGTATTGTTAATGCTGTAAAATCTTCTAAGGATAAAGTCTTAGCAGTGCTGGATACTGGCTCTGAAATAGATATTAGCAATATTACTCAGGTTAAGAATATTGAAGCTGAAGAATTATAAAAAGAGGTGTTTTAAATGGATAACAGATTAAAGATAAATCAACCAATACAGCCTCTAAAAAGAACAGAGCAGCAGAATAAAGCTGCCCAAAAGAATAAAAATCCGAATTCTCCTTCTTTTAAAGATATTTTAGGGGAGAAGATGAATGGAAAAAATGAACTTTCTTTTTCCAAACATGCTCAAAAAAGAATTAAGTCTCGTGCTATTCCAGTTTCCAAAACAGAACTCGATAAGTTAAGTACAGGAGTGGAAAAGGCTAGAGATAAAGGAGCTAGAGATTCACTGGTAATGGTTAATGATGTAGCCTATATAGTTAGTGTAGAGAATAATACTGTAGTTACAGCTGTAGATGAGGCAAGTATGGATGATAATGTTTTTACTAATATAGATAGTGCTGTATTTATGAAATAAAGATATCTATATAATGTTCTAAAATATTAATTAAAGATGATGGGATATAAAATTGAAAGACTTAAGCTAAAAATTATAGAATTAGCTTAAATCGGATATGAGCTGGACCTTTTTCAGGGAGCTCTGTTCTGCTGTCGATAACAGTAGGACTCCGATAAATACTGAAGGAGGAAAAATTATATGTTAAGATCGATGTATGCCGGTGTGTCAGGATTGAATACCCACCAGCAGATGATGGATGTAACAGGTAATAATATTGCAAATGTAAATACAATTGGTTTTAAAAGCAGTCGTGTTACTTTTAAGGAAATGTTAAGTCAGACTTTGAAAGGGGCTTCAAGACCTTCTGAAAATAGAGCGGGAACAAATCCACAGCAGATAGGACTTGGTGTGGGATTAGGAAGTATAGATAATGATATGTCTTCCGGAAATCTGCAGTCAACTGGGAAAACCTCTGATGTTGCAATCCAGGGGGATGGATTTTTTGTTTTACAGGATGGAGATCAAAAGTATTACACTAGAGCAGGTAATTTTAATTTTGATGCTCAGGGTAACTTATATTCTGGTATTTCAGGTTTAAAAGTACTGGGAGAGAGTGGTGAAATTCAGTTAGATAAAACTATATTACCAGAACCAACAACTTATATGGATATTGAAGGTAATTTAAGTAGTGAGACTGAGGATGGTAAAACTAAAACAATCAGCTCAGACTATATTGATTCTAAAGGTGTTTCTCATACTTTAGAAATAGCATTTAAAAAAAGCACTACTGATAATCAGTGGACTGTAGTTGAAGATAGTATAAAAATTGATGGAGATAAGACTTTAGTTGGTACATCACCAACTGGAGATCATACTATTTCATTTTATCAAGATGGAGCATTAGATAGTGGTTCTGAAGTGGGCTTATCTATCGCTTCAATAGATGGTGCTGCACCAGCTACAATCAATTTGGATTTTACAAAATTAACTCAATTGGGTGGAGGTTCAGATATTAAGTTTGGTGAAATGGATGGTGTAGCTATGGGAAGCTTAGAATCCTTTTCTTTTGCTGAAAATGGTGATGTAATTGGTTCTTACGATAATGGCTTGACTCAGGTAGTTGACCGTATTGCATTAGCACAATTTGAAAACCCATCGGGGTTGACTAGAAAAGATGGGTTATTTGTTGAATCTCCAAACTCAGGTGTAGCAAATGTTGGGATGCCTATGGAAGGTGGTTTTGGTTCTTTAGCTCCAGCAACCTTAGAAATGTCTAATGCCAACCTATCACAGGAGTTTACAAACATGATCACTGCTCAAAGAGGTTTTCAGGCAAGTTCAAAATTAATTACAACCTCAGATGAAATGCTGCAGGAATTAGTTAATTTAAAAAGATAATTTAAATTAAACTTTCAGGCTGAAATCTTTTTTGGTTTCAGCCTGAGAAATAATAAGAATGTTAAATAAGGAAGTGTATGATGATTAAATTGACCAGGACAAGTGGGGAAAAATTTATATTAAATGCTGAACAGATATTAGAAGTTCAGGAAACTCCGGATACAGTGATTACCTTAAACAATGGGAAGAAGCTGCTTGTCAAAGATTCAGCAGATGATATAGTTGCAAAGGTAATAAATTATCGACAGAGGGTTATGGCCGGAATTACTAGAACAGGGGAGAGATCTTAAATGGATATAGCGACAATTGTTGGGGTAGCAGCAGGAGCAATAATATTTAGTGCAGTAGCAGTACTGGGTGGTAATGTAATAATCTTTGTAAGTCTTCAGTCTGCCCTGGTAGTTTTAGGTGGTACCCTGGCCGGTGTAATGATCAGTTATACTTTCAATGATCTAAAAAACATTCCTAATTTATTAAGAGTATCATTTGAAGATGACAAAATGGAATCAGAACATATAATTGAAAGCCTTGTTAACTTTGCCGAAAAGGCAAGAAGAGAAGGACTTTTGGCTTTAGAAGATGATGCAGCAGAAATGGAAGATGAATTTCTGCAGAAAGGTATTCAGTTGATTGTTGATGGTACTGATCCTGAATTGGTAAGAAATATACTGGAAACAAAATTAACTTTTTTACAGGAACGACACACAAAAGGTAGAGGTATTTTTGCGACAATGGGTCAGCTGGCACCTGCCTTTGGTATGATTGGGACTTTAATCGGTTTAGTGCAGATGTTAAGTCAGCTTGATGATCCAACTAAGCTTGGTTCCGGGATGGCGGTAGCTTTAATTACAACCTTATATGGGGCTCTACTGGCAAATTGGATCTTTATTCCTCTTTCTAAAAATTTAGAAACCCAGAGTAACCATGAAATTCATGTTAAAGAAGTTATGATTGAAGGGATTTTGTCAATACAGGCTGGCGAAAACCCAAGAATTGTTAAAGAGAAACTTCATGCTTTCCTTTCTGAAGGGGAAAAAGAAGAAGTTGAAGCTAGAATAAATGGAAGTGGAGGGGTGGGAATAAGGGAAAATGCCTCTTAAAAACAAGAAACACAAAAAGGAAGATGATGGTGGTGGATCTCCTGCTTGGATGACTACTTTTG
>NZ_QBLR01000253.1:0-5055 GCF_003070835.1 Halanaerobium sp.
GGTTATGAAATAAAGGAAGGGAGCTTTAATCCAGTAGGACAGAAGGTAGTCTTACATCGTCCTAAAGAAATGACTCCCAACCGGGTACCGGAACTATGGCCGGAGGATATTATAAAATTTAACAGCTATAATACTCGTAAGGAAGAGCTTAACAATTTAGTGGAAAAAATAAAATATAATATTGAAGTCGATGGCCTCTCACCAAGTAGAGATATTTTAGTTATTGCTTTAGGAGAGAGTAGAGAAGCATATAATCTAAAAGTCAGAGCTGCTAAAAGGCTCAATAAAGAAGGATTTGATATTTATATTCCTAAAGCACTGAAAAATAATATTTTTTATCCCAAATTTCCTAATGAAGATAGAAATAAATTTTGGAATGAGGGTGGAGTTACCTTTACAACTACTTACAGAGCCAAGGGTAATGAAGCTTATATGGTCTATGTAATTGGTCTGGATAAAATTGCAGAAGATGAAAGCAATTTTGCCTTAAGAAACCAATTGTTTGTAGCTCTAAGCAGAACTAAAGGTTGGTTAGAAGTCAGTGGTATTGGTGATTTCCCGATGTATGATGAATTTAGAAAAGTTATTAAAAGTGGTAATACTTTTGAATTTATCTTTCAGAGGCCGCTATTAGAAAAGAATGAAAAGAAAAAAGAAGTTTATTAAATAATTATATTGGAGAGATGATATATGCAGGATATTGTAAAAAATGGATTAAATCTTTTTAAATATTTAGAAGAAGTCATTCGATTGAGTTATAAGGTAACCTATAATGTTGATAACTACAACAACCTTTTATTATACGAATATCAGTTTCAGTCTGAAGAATTTATTACTATAGAAAAAGAAACAGAATTATCTCCTCCAGTAATAACAATTAAGAGGCCAGATGAGCCAGAGAGACCGGAAATACCAGAAATATTAAAAGGATGGATTGAATTTGAAGAAAATGATAAATACATTCTGCCAACTAAAATAAATAAAAAATCTGTTGTTAATGAAACTGGAGAGGAAGAAGAGATATATTTTTCTGATGAGGATCAAAGAATTGAAAGCTATCAGAAGTATGTAAATAAATTAGAAAATTGGTTAGAAGAAATTGAGCCGGTTTTAAAAATCAGAGATATTTATAATAAGTTATTCCAGGAAAGAAAAGCTCTGGATTATCAAGATAATATTGAGTTTGTAGTTGGTTATGGTTTAATGCAGTGGCAGAAGGATAATTCATTCCTCAATTATCCAGTTATTACCCACAATATGACTATTAATTATGATGGTAAATCAAATGAAATAAAAATTACATATCCAGATGATGCAAGCTGGATGTTACAGGACGAGCAACTTTCAGAATTTACATCTATGTCAGAAAGAGAAAGTATAAAAAAGGTCTTCAATGAATTAGTAAGTTCAGATCCTACTGAAGAGGGATTTCTTGATTTATTATATTTTTTAAAAGGACTGGCTCCAGGTGCGGAAGTCAAAAAAATAGACAAATTAGATTCAGCTAAGATTAGTCAGGATTTAAAAATTTTTGACGGCTGGCTTTTATTTACCCGCAAAAAAACAATTGTTGAACAGATAAAGGATATTGATGAATTTAAAAAGGAAATAAAAAATGCTTCAGCTATTGATAATCCAATTTTAGAACAAATTTTAACTCCACCGGAAGATAAAAAAATTGATCACAGTCAAATTGATACCCACACCGAGTGGGACAGCACTTTGGATAAGAAGGTCTTATTTCCTAAGAAAATCAACCAAGAACAGGTACGAATTTTAGATTATCTGCAGCAGAGTCAGGGAGTTGTAGTCCAGGGACCTCCTGGTACTGGTAAAAGTCACACGATTGCCAATCTTGTCTCTCATTTTGTCGCCAGTGGGAAAAGAGTATTAGTGACCAGTGAAAAAGAACAGGCTTTAAGAGTGTTATCTGATATGCTGCCTGATGCTGTTGAAAAATTAAGTATGACTGTTTTATCAAATGATGATGACAGGATTAAGAGGCTGGAAAGAGTAATAGATAATATCACTAATATAGTTTCCAACTCATCTGAAGCCCAATTATTTGAAAAGAGATCAAATCTGGAAAAATCATTTGAACATAAAAGAAAGAAATTAGAGTCTATCAAAGCAGATATGAAAAAATTATCTAATGCTGATAAGGCAGTATTTATAGAACCAATGGATAAAGAATTATATCCAGCTGATGCTCAGAGATTTGTTAAAAATGAAGAACATAAATATGAATGGTTTAATGATTTTCCTGCCTATGAAATAGAAGAAAAAAGAACTAAATTTGAAGAGATCATAAAACTACATTCGACAAATATTCCTTCAGCTGAAAGTCTCAGTGAAGCTTTAAAAATTAGAAAAGATATTGAAGATAATCTGGAAGATTTGGTAAATTATAAGCTACCTGATCTAAATCAAATAATAACCAAAGCAGAATTTGAAAAGATTGCAGAAAACAAGTATGAAATTGCAAAAAAAGAAGCAGATATTAATAAATATTTTGAGGGCTTAGAGTTAAAAAATAATTTAGATGATTTAAAAGAAGCATATAATTTTACTCAAGAAGTAAATGAGATTTATTCTGATATTGAAGAAAGCTGGGCTCTGGAGTTTATTGAAAACAATAAAAAAGAGATGGATAATATTGAAATAAGTTTAAAAAAAATAAATGAGTTAAATAATAAAATGCAAAAAGAGGCAGAAAAATTAAGTTTTACAGATAATATAGAGCTTAATGATAAATATGATTACGAGAGTTATCAGAAGTTTATTGATCAGGCTCTTGAGAGAGTTGATAATGATAAAAATCCCTGGAATACCCTAAGTTTATTTGGTTTACTTGATAAAGGACAAAAAGAGGCTATTAAATCTGTCCGTTTAAATCAAGAACTTCCAGAAACAAAAGAAGGTTGGGAAAAGATTAAAGCATATATTGAAAGCAAAATTATTCAAAAAGAACTTATTGTCAAATGGGATAATTTTGCTGCTAATTTTATAGATAATAATTTGCCTGAAATAAAAATAGAAGACAAGGCGAAAAAAGTGAATTCAATTGTTAACAAAATTGTTAATGCCTTTAACTATAATAAATCCTTAAAAAATCAATTAAAAATGAAATTAAATAAAGTGATCTATGGTTCTGGAAAAATAATTCTAAATAATCTAGAAAAAGAATTTACAAATATATTAGAGGTTTTAGAGCTTAAAATAGATAATTTAAAGTTGAATCAGGCTGATGATAAATATAGCAAGCAAAAAGAATATTTATTGAAATTTAAAAATAAAAATGTTCATCCTACAGCTTTAAAATTGTTTGAAATCTTAGAAAAAGATTTTGCAGAATTCAGAGATCATGTAGATAGCTGGGGAGAACATTATAATCAATTAGTTAAATTAGATAAGGCTCAAAAAAAGCTGCAGGAAATGAAAAGTTATTTAGAGATTCTTAAAAAAGAAGCTTTTCGCTGGTATCAGGATTGGTTAGATTCTGAAATTGATTCTAATGAGCTTAAACCAGATAACTGGAAAGAAGCCTGGAAATTTAATATTCTAAAATCTTATCTAAAAGATATAGCAGATAAAAATGAGAAAATGTCTAAATTAGAAGCTGAACTTAAAGAAAATCAGGATAAGATTAGAGAATTAAAAGAAGACATTGTGGAAGTGACTACCAAAATTAGTTTGATCAATAATATTACTCAAAAGAATATAGGGGCCTTAAAAAGCTGGAAAAGTATGGTCAAAAAAATTGGAAAGGGTTATGGTAAATATGCCAGTAAATATGCTGCCAAAGCCCGTAAATATATGAAAGAAGCTAGAGATTCTGTACCTGCCTGGATAATGCCTGTCTATAAGGTTTCTGAGACAACAGTGAAAAAAATGTCAACTTTTGATGTTGTCATTATTGATGAGGCAAGTCAATCTAATGTAACTAGTTTACTGGCCCTTTTGCGAGCTAAAAAAGCAATTATTGTTGGAGATGAAAAACAGATTACTCCTTCTGCAGTAGGTAGAGATAAGCAGAAAGTTTTAGATTATATTACTCGTTATTTAGGTGATATTCCTTTTAGTGATAACTTTGACTTAGAAACTAGTATTTTTGAGTTAGCAGAAATATTTTTTGGGACAAAGAAATTGATGTTAAAAGAACATTTTAGATGTTTACCTGAGATTATATCTTTTAACAATGATCTTTTTTATCAGAATAAAATAATCCCATTAAGAAATCCGGCTCAGAGCGAAAAATTAGAGCCTGTTTTAGAAAATGTTTATGTAAAAGATGGTTATAGAAAAAATAAAGTTAATAAAGTAGAGGCAGAAGCAATTTGTAAAAAAATAGCAGAGTTAATAAAAAAAGATAAATATCGAGATAAAACCTTTGGTGTTATCTCTTTAACCGGAAGAGATCAGGCCAAACATATCTATAATTTAATTGATAATTATATTAGCACCAAAAAGCAGGAGAAAATAAGATTCCATGCTGGTGATGCTTATGATTTTCAGGGTGATGAAAGAGATATAATTATTTTATCAATGGTTGTTGGTGGTCAGGATGATAATTATAGAGCTCTCTCCGGTAAAACCTATGAACAGCGAATTAATGTTGCTACCAGCCGCGCTAAAGATAAATTAATTCTATTCCATTCTGTGCAATTGGGAACTGATCTTAGCAATTCGGATGATCTGCGCTATAAATTATTAAATTATATTAAAAATGGTGTAACAGAAAAAGATTTAGATGAAAATAAAAAGAAAAAATGTGATTCTGTATTTGAAGAAGATGTCTATGACTGGTTAACTGAACGCGGATATGAAGTTACACCTCAGGTAGAAGTAGGTGCTTATAGAATTGATCTGGTTGTTGAAGGAGAAAACAACAGGCTGGCTGTAGAGTGTGATGGTGACCGCTGGCATCCACCGGAACAATGGTGGGCTGATAAAATGCGTCAGCATCAATTAGAAAGAGTTGGCTGGACCTTCTGGCGCGTATCAGGTTCTGCTTTTTATAATGATCCAGACCAGGCAATGAGTTCTGTAATTAAA
>NZ_QBLR01000254.1:0-5051 GCF_003070835.1 Halanaerobium sp.
TTCCTACGAGTTGGAACTGTTACTAATTTTAAGCCTGTCTTATATAATTCTTCTGGATAAAGCTGAATTGCACTGGCAATAATAACAACTGTAGGTTCCAAACACTTACGCGGGTCTAAACCAAGATCTCCTTCTCCTCTAGAGACTACTACTCTGATATAAGCATCACTTAATTCATTGGCCCTGATTGTTTTTAAAATTGCTGCTTCCATTTCCTTTTTGGTTAAAGGAATATCCAGCATAATTGTTTTGGCAGACTGGTATAAGCGCTTGATATGCTGATCAAGCATAAACACCCTGCCGTTATAGGCTCTAATCCCCTCAAAAATCCCATCACCATAGAGAAAACCATGGTCAAAAACTGAAATTTTCGCCTGAGCTTCAGGGACAATTTCTCCGTTAAGATAAATATTTCTACTCACTACGTTTGTCCTCCTTAAAATGTTATAATTCTACTTTTACTACTTATAATTATTTTTTAATTATAAAGATAGCATTTTATTTAAGATATGTATTGGTTATAAATTATATAGTTTAATATTTAAAAAGTCAAGTTTTAGCAAAGAAAAAAACTCCCAATTGAGGGAGCCTTTTAAATAAATATTTATTCTTTCCCACCGGAGAATGAACCGCGAATTTCCAAACCTAAATAATAAATATTGTTTGTATCTTCTTCTTCATCTTCTAAAATATTATCACTATCATATTCTTTTCTCTTACTTAAAGCTCTGTTATAACCAAAAAACAATATCTTATCTTCTTTCATTTCATAGTTTAAAAATAAATCTGTTAGAGTTGAGCGACTTTCAAAACTATCGTTACTAAAATTAGTATAACTATAATCTTCCCATGGTTGATAAATGAACTTGGAATGAAGTGATAGTTTTTCCGTAAATTTAGAATCGAAAACTAACATGTAGGCCATTGTATTGTTATCATAGTCATAGCTATAATCTCCGTTAAGATCATTTCTCTCATAATCATTATTGACTCTACCAATTATCGGAGCAAATCTAAATTCTCCTTTTTCTAGTTCATCTGGATCAATTGGTCTAATATAATCCAGCTGCCAATCTGAAATTAACATAGACTGCAAACCGTAATAATCACCTATCTGAGCAAATACTCCACTACTTAAAGAAAAAAGAAAAAATAATGTTATCCCCACTGCAAATAATTTTTTTGACATAAAACTTCCCCCCCTTATTTTTTTTGCAGGAATTTTGTCGATTATCCTGAACTATATATTTATCATAGCATTTTCTAGAAACTTTTAGTATTACCCAAAAGTGTAATTTTTAGGGGGGATCTCAATGGAAATTAACTGGGAAGAAATTATTGACTTTATTTATAGAACAGGTAGAATAATTAACTTACATAAATATTCATACTATTTTCTTAAAGAACTAAATCCACTTATTCCATTTTATGCTGCTAATTTTTTTCTTTTTGATGAAAAAAAAGAATTAATAGGAGATCCAGTTTGTTTTAATATTAGCGATAGTGTTTTAAAAGCATATAATGATTACTACTGGCAGCTTGATGATATTAGAAACCTTGCATTTGACCAGCAGGAACCTATTATCAGTACTCAATTAATGGACTATAAATGGTGGATCAATACTGAATACTTTAATGATTTTTTAGCTAAAAATAGACTTTATTATTCCTGTGGAATTGATATCCATGCTGAGCAGAGACTTTTAGGTACAATTAGCCTTTTTAGAACAAATAAAGATAATAATTTCACTATTAGAGATCTAGTTTATCTAAAAATTCTAGCTAAACACAGCAGCAATCATTTAAATAAATTATTTGAAATTGAAGAGTTAAGAAATTTAAATAATAGAAAAGAAGAAAACCTAATTCAAAATAAAGTAGAAAACTTTAATTTGAGCAAAAGAGAAAAAGATGTTTTAAGATTGATTTTAATTGGTAAAACTAATGAAGAAATTGCAAATGAACTGTTTATTTCAATAAATACTGTCAAAAAACACCTCAGCCATATTTTTAATAAGACTGAGGTGCATAATAGGACGGAACTGGTAGCCCTAGTTTATAAATAAGAAAAAGATATTAGCTAAATTTAAGCTTATCTCTTTTTTATAATTTATTATTTTCAAAAGCTTCAACTATCTCTTTAGTCTTTTCTAGAGCGGTAGAATAATTATCAAAAACCATTCCATAATTAATTGAATATTTTTCAATATAATTTTCAGCTTCTTTTAGATTTAATTTTTCAAAAGCTTCAATAAATAATAATAAATCCCCTAGTTGGCCTTCTCTTTTTATTAACGCTTCTTTTAAATTATTTGAAAGTGATATTTCAGCTAAAATATTTTCTAATTTTCTATCTAAATAAGCATCTATTACAGATAATAAGCCCAAAACAAATAGGTTTTCTCCTCTATTATCTCCAAAATAACCTGCTAAAGATTCTGCAAAATTAGCCCTTAAAATAGCTGTTTTAAATAAAATATCTGGCTTTTCATTATCAAGACCTTTTAGAAAATATAAAAGACTCCACTTCCTCAACCTGTCTACACCCAATAAAACTATTGCCTGTCGAATAGATTTAACATCATAGCCGTAATGGGCAGAATTTATAATTCGTAATAAACTGTATGACATTGACAAATCTGACTTAATTATTTCTTCTATTTTTTTAATTTTAGGATCATCTTTATTTAATTCTTTCATCATTTTAAAAAATGTAAAAGAATAAGAATTGATTTTTTTAGCCTTTATAATCTTAGGCTTAGTAAAGAAAAAACCCTGAAAATAATCAAATCCCATATCTTTTGCTGCAAAAAATTCATCGTATGTCTCTACTTTTTCTGCAATATATTGAATATCCGAATTATATTGATTACAGATAGTAATTATTTTTTTTCGTTCAGCACCTTTTGTAATTATAAAATCTATTTTAATGTAATCAGCTAATTTTATTAAAGGAATTAGATCTTCAGAAAAAACAAAATCATCGAGTACTATTTTAAAACCCATTTCTTTATAAGTTTCAAGCCCAGAAAGCAGCTTTTGATCTACAGTTACTGTTTCCAAGACTTCAATATAGACCATTTCAGGTGCCAATAAATCAGGTATTCCCTGTTTTAATAATTCATCGGTAAAATTTATGAAAGCTGGCTGGCCTTCAGTTAAATTGGTAAATCCTATAGACTCCAAGGTATTCATAATAACTTGAGCAGTTGCTTGTTCTCCATTGAAACTCTCTGAATCTTTACCTCTAAATAGTAATTCATATGAAAAAATATTTAAATTTTTATCAAGTATAGGTTGTCTGGCCACTAAAGCTATCATTTAATCACCCCATAAGATTATAAAAGAAAAGCCCAGCTTATGAGCCAGACTTCAGTTTTATTAATCTTCTTTTTAATCTTAATTTGCTAATATAGATTCTAGTTCTTCAGGAGTTAGACCTTCAAATTCTTTTTCTTTTTTATCATTATTTTTTCTTAGGCTGTCTAATAATTCTTTTCTTTCTTTACCGCTTTCCTGTAAATACTCATTTATTATTTCTGCTTTAGTTTTTTCTGCTGAAGAATTTTCAGTATCAGAATCTACTTCTACATTGTCATCTCTGATATAATCCTGATTTTCAATTTCTTCTCCATATTTAATAATTCTTGGAGTTACAAAAATCAATAACTCATTAGTCGATTCACTTTTTGAGCGAGATTTAAAAAGTTCACCAAAGATAGGTAAATCACCCAAAAGAGGTATTTTAGTAATTTTTCCTTCTCCATCAGTCTGAATTAAGCCACCTATTACAAATGTTTCATTATTATTTAAACGCAAAGTAGTTTCTACACTCCTGGTTTTAGTAGCTGGAGGTGGTGTAGTATCTATATTTGAATATCTATCTGGATTAATTTCATAAAAGCTGCTCACTTCTGGTGCAATTTTAAGTTCAATTTCATCATTTTCTGTAATCCAGGGAGTAAAAGTTAATTTAACTCCTGCTTCAACATGTTCCCAGGTAGTTGTAATATCCCCATCATCATCTTCTTCTTGAACTGCATATGGTTCTTTGTCAGTTATTGATAAATTAGCCTCTTCGCCATTTAAAGTCATTAAGCTAGGTCTGGCTAAAGTTTTAGAGTCAGAAGATGTGTCTAACAATTTAAAAATTTCAGGCCATTTATAAGTTAAATCTTCTATTTTATCAAGATCTGTATTTCTTTCAATTATAATATCACCAATCCCTACATCCATTGAATCAGAATATTTCATTCCAATTTCTCTAGTTAAATCTGAGGAGATTTCTTCTACCCTGGTCTCAATAATAACCTGATATTGCGGCGTATTTATCTCTTTAATTAACTCTGATACTCCGTCAAGCTTATTTTTTGCCCCATTAATAATAATTTCTTTTCTTTTAGCATTAACATGAAGTTGAATGTCTGGATAAAATTTATTTATTATTTCAGTTATTTGTGCAGTATCTATATAGTCAACTCTCATTTTACGAGTTTCAGGCTCCAAACTCTGATCATAAGTTTTAGCCATTGATAAAATACTCTTAACTGATTCTTCTTCTCCACTTATCGTTATAGTTTCTGTTAAAGGGTTAACCTGAAAATTTAAGTTTGAATTAACTATACGTAATTTTGATTCTAAATCAGCTAAATCTGCATTTAAAACAGTGTAACTTTCACTATATAGTTTAGTTTCTTCACTTTCCCTATTTTCAAAATCTGTTCCACTACTCCCTTTTAGTACTTTAGCAGAATCAAGCCTATTAATCATCTCTTTAATTTCTTCTACTCGATTACTCTCTCCTTTAATAATAAACTGCCTTCTTGATATGTCCATCGAAATTAATGTTTCAGGAAATATTTCTTTAACAATAATTCCTATATTCTCAAAGTCACTTGAGTTAACTTTAACAAACTCTGTAACTAAATTAGAATAGATTTGATCGATTTTTTCAGGCTGAGCAACTACTACAGTGTTATTGTCCCATTTATAATCTAATCCTCTTGTTTTAGTTATCAAATCTAAAGATTTTTCAAAAGTAATATCCTGTA
>NZ_QBLR01000255.1:0-5044 GCF_003070835.1 Halanaerobium sp.
CTTAAATTTTTTGTATCTCCATTAGATTTAATTTCTAACTGATCTAAATTATTTCCGCCTAAAATTTTAAAATAACTATTTGATAAATCAATTTCATTCTCCAATAGTAAAATCCAGTTGTCTTTAGAAAAGTATCTGCATAATTCACTGTAGCTAATGTCATTGAGCCAACTTTTTAGTTTATCTTCAAAGAAAAATAAATAACTTTTTCCATTAGAAATATTATGATTTCTTTTCTTTAAAAATTTATTTTTATCAATACTAATTTTAAACTCAAAATTAGTATCTGTATACCTTTCAAGTCGTTCGGTGTAAGTATCCAGTTTCTCTTTATTATAAGTAATGGTATTAAAGCTTTTATTTCTACCACTAATTTCGCTTGTATTTATATGGATAGTAACAGCTTTTTTTAATAGTGCAAAAAGTTCATCATAATTAATATTTAATATTTCATTAATTTCATTCCCGGTTAATTGACTTGTTATTTCTAAATATTCATCATCTTCATTATAGGCAGTATCAGGTAATTTATCTAAGATATCTTTTATAATTTTCATTAAATCTCTCATATAAACACCACCTATTTAATATTATAATCATAATTATCAGTTTTAATAGAAATCTCATAACCGCCATCTTCCAGAGATTTAACTTTGATATATCTTTCCTCATCATATAAAACTTTATCTAGTCTAATTTGAATATCTTCTCTGGTTTTTATTACTACTTTTTTATTATTAATAATTTCTTCATCAGGTTTAAATTCATAATCTCCTATATCCTCTGATATTAAAAATTCAACATATTCTTCTTGATTTTCCTCAGATATTACATCAGAAAACTCTCTAATATTTATTTGAGATTTTCTTTCCAGGGTATTATACATATAACTAATAATCTCTTCGCGCTCTTTACTGTCTTCATACTTTTCATTTACAAAATCAATTGTAGAATTTTTAAATACTCTGGTTTTATGTTTATCATCTTTTTCTAATTTTGCATTTAAAAAATTCCTTAGAAAAAACTGAGCAATATCTTTATCAGCAGACTTAGAATTGGTCTGTTTATCTAATATAACAATATCAAAATTATTATCATTATTTTCAGGTTGAATAAATGCTGATTTTTGTAATTTCTGATTTAAGTTGGGGAGACTACTTCTTTCATCAACAACTAATTTTGTTTTTGTTTTTCCATCTTCAGTTTCTTTAACATCATGTATATAAATTTCATTATAATCCATTTTTAATAATGCTAAATAATTATTATTATTAGATTCAAAGCTAACCACAATTAAATCAGCCGGAGATATTGTTTTATTTGACATAGATATAAATAACTGATTCGCGATTTCTTTACTACTTTTTACAAATGTATCTGGATTTTCAAAAATATTATTACAACTTATTTTAACGGAATTATTTTCTCCTTCAAATTTAGCTGCCCTAGTTTTGTCATCATTAACAGATTTTAAAATATGCTTTTTTATAAATTCTTTTATTTTATCATCTAGTTCCAGAGTGTAATCACTCATTTTCTTGAATTCTTCTCTATTATTTAAGATATGTAATATAGCATTTTTTATTACCGGCTCTTTAATATTTCTCATCGTTTTGTTTATGCCTCCCCTGTTGAATTCATTATAATACATTTGTTCGTTATTATCAATTTTTCTTTTGCTTTTTTTAGTATCCAATGATCAATATAATGTCCATATGTACCTTTTTATAATAATCTTTACATTTAAGCTAATTTTAAGCTATTACTATATTTCTCTATATTTATAAGTTTTCCTGCCATTATTTAATATTCATAGCAAAATAGCAACCTTATAAAATTGCAAATTAAGCTTCCCTGCAGCCTTAAGCGCTAAAATTTATGAAAGTACTCGGCTTCACCAAAATAAAAAAACTCTCACCAGATTTTATGCCTCCAGTGAGAGTAGTTGCTTTTGTCAAGCAAAAGTGTAAAATATTATTTGACATTCACATCCCCAGCTAAATTTAATTTCAGATTAGTGAGTTTTCTGTTTCGTTATCATATTGTTCTAATTCCTCAGCTGCAGATTTAGCATCCTCTAAACTAACATGTGGTTTTAATTCAACAATTTTTTTTGCAATCTTAAAATTATCAGTAATACCTTCAGTATTTCTAACATATAAAGCAGTTGCTACCTTTTCAAGTTCTTTAACAGATTTATTAGCTAATTTGTCAACTACAAAATTAAGTTCTCCATTATATTCTCTGATTAAATCATTATATTTGTTCTCCAATAAATCTGCTCTTTTGCTCGGCTTAAATGAAGCACCAAAAGGTCTGCGTGGTTCCATCACTATAAAATCATCTGCCCTTAAAGCACCAAGTTCATCCCTTAAATCAAAAGAAAATGGACCATGTTTATATAAAATGAAATCGTAGTTTAAATCTATATTAAAAAATTCTTCTAAAAAATAGGTTAATTTTTGTATATGAGTTTCGCCAGTCCAGCTGCCCGCATCCTGCATTTTGCGAATTAAAGCAACAGTTAAAGCCTTCTTTTCCTGGATATTTAACATTTTAAATATCATCCTCCTTTAAAATTGCCTCTTTATTAGCTTCTAGCCATTTATCTGCATCTTTTTTAAAATCTGAGTTTATAAAAACAAAATCCACTTTCACAACTGGAATATTATTTAAAGCATCAGATATGTTAACAGAAGATTCAACTTCTCCGTTATTTAATAAAACAGGAAAATCATATGTACCCCCGGTAGGATGATAACTATCATATCTTACATTCTCTTTCCCAAATTCTTCTTTGGCAGCTTCATAAATAGCTGTATTTGGATCAATATTAATCTCCATATCTCCCGGATTAGGAGAATATAATACTTTAAAGTGATTTCTTTCTAAAATTCTTTTTGCATCCTTATGACCTGGTTTATCCTCATTGTTTAATGCTTCCCGCATAACAACTAAGATTTTATTATCAGTTAAATTTAAATGAAAATCCAGATCGTCAGTAATTTTATCTTTCCCTAACCAGGATTTCATAAAATCTTTTAAATGTATATCATAAATTCTTCTAACCCGATGCATATAAACCTGAGTAAACATATAATATCTGGCCAGTAATAAAGATTCGGCTGTATGAATACCTCCAATTTCAATACCCAGTGCTGGTTCTTCAGTATCTGCATATTCTTTAGGTAAAATTCTTAAAGTATCAATTAAACGAAAATGATCAAAATTTCCATAAGCAACTCCAGCATGATAAGAATCTCTTAAAAGATAATCAATTCTATCTACACCAAAAGAATCACCTGTTATTATTTCTGTTAAGATGCTTTCCCAGTCTGAAAAAGTAAGGTCCGGTAGTTCTTTAGGCCCGACTGCTAATTTTTTGATATCATCTGTTCTCAAAGGTGGTGTCATTTCCTGCCAGATTTCTTCAAGTTCATCTATAATATTTGCAGTAAAAGTTTCATGACTGCAACCTTCTTCCATAAGTTCTTTTTCTGCTGCATGTGAAAAAGGAATATGACCAAGATCATGACATAAAGCAGCCATTCTAATAACTTCTTTCCAATAATTCCTTTTGACTGAATCATTTACTTCCGGAAATTTATCTTTTATTTCATTATGAATATTTTCAGGATCAGTGACAACATCATAAACTCTACTTGCCAGTTCCATGACACCTAATGAATGTTCAAAGCGATTATGAGTTGCTCCTGGATAAACTAGATATGTTAATGCTAATTGGTGAATATAGCGCAAACGCTGAAATTGTGAAGAATCTAAGACTTTTCTTTCCTCCGAAGAAAGTTTAATAAAAGTATGTATAGGGTCTCTAATCTCATGAGTTAGCTTCATATAATTTCCCCTTTCACATTAACTAATTTATAAACAAATTATAAAACAAATGTTCACAAAAAGCAAGTTTATTTTTAATTTTCTGAAAATGATTTTTCGGATTAACTATCCTTATTAAATAGTCTAATAGAAGATAGTCTGCTGCATAAACAAGTGCCTGTACACTAATTATTATGATTGGAGTTATTATAATACAGTAAGGTTTGCCCCCAAAAAGACTAAATAAATATCCTTAAATAAAAATAATTAAGGTTGTAAGCAGTATATTTATCATTTTTCAGTAAAAATAAAATTATATAGTGTGAAAAAGATCTACTGGGACTATGAGGTGGCCAGTTCTAAGCCTTTCAGCAGCTTTTTGAAGTTTGCTGCTGCAACTTTGAAGCCAAACCATATTTTTTGACATACTTCGCCCCTGACAGGCATATCATCGACATCATATTTGCGTCTGAATACAGAAGGTATTCCTTCTACTCCAGCTCTCTGGTTGCATTCTTTGATGTATTCTTTTTCACCCATTGTTTCTCTCAGTTTTCCTGTTTCATATCGTTGTTCAGTAAAACTGACTGAATTATGCTTTTTATTGCTTTTGATTCTGCACTCTGATTTTAGTTTGCAGGCAGCACACTTTTCTTTATCAAAGATGGCATAGAATGAATTCTTATCAGGATTTTTCTCCTGATAATCAGGTTCCACATCATTGGCACAACTTAAAACATTTTCATAGTCAGAATCAAGATTAAAGTTTTGATAATAGGTCATTTTGTCAGCAGCAGGTTTTTTACCTGTTAGTTCATCTGGCATAAACTGAATACCTAAAGTTAAAGCTTTTTTAGCAAGTTCATATGTATAATAGGCTCCATCCATAAAGATTTTAAGCTGGTTATCAATACCGGTGTTTAAGGCAGGATCATTATTCAGTTTTTCTAAAATATCAGCACTGAATTTCTGATCGGAATATATATTGGGTTTTAAATCATAGTCTGTTATCACAGAATTATCATCGTCAAAAACCTCCAGCACATTTGCTGTATAACCGATGTTACCTTCATATTTTTGCCTGAAAGTTGCCTCGGGATCACTGGGATTCTGCAGAATATCGGATTCCAGTTCTGTACCGTCTTTAGCTTCAATATTATCAGGATCAAGATCATCAAAATCATCGTCATCATAATCTGTTTGTTCACCA
>NZ_QBLR01000019.1:0-30473 GCF_003070835.1 Halanaerobium sp.
TGAACCTGGTCCAAATGAGCTCATTTGGACCAGGTTCAAATTAATTTAAATTAATTTTAATGGTCAATTCCTTTAAAGTTAATCTCAAAATCGAATTTCTGGACACTTAATTCATATTTCTTTAAAGCCTTAGGACCGCAGGATGTACTTCCGAGACCACGATTTTTATGAATCAGCTCCAAATAGATTTCATCCCGGAACGGAAGCTCACAATCATGATGGGCCATCTCCAGATCAGCTTTACTGTAACAGTGAGCGATAAAATCAAATTCTTTTGAATTAAAAAACTCAATTCCAGCTCCCACTTTATTATTCAACTTCAACCATTTATTGTCCGAACGATTACCATTATCCTGGGGATAAACATAAGGGGTATGAAGTTCTCCGACCTTTTTAGAAAAGAGATCAAAATATGATGCTCTTTTGCTGTCTGGATAAGATTCCCCCGGTCCTCTACCAAACCAGCTTAGATTGTCTAAATCCTGGCTTAATTCCAGCTCCAGCGCAATCCTGGGTAGAGAATGATCTTTTTGATCTGTAAATTCTCCAGCTGTAACTATTTCTACCTCACCACTATCATAGATTTTATAATCCAGTTCAGCCTTAATAATTAAATCTTTCGCAGCTGGCGCAATTGTATAGAGGCTTTTGATCAGTACATAATTTTCTTCTGCTTCAACAACTTTTATTTCGTCCAAGCGCTGCCCAAATTTATCGATTCCCTGTTCTTTCCACTCAGCAGTATAATTATGAGTAATATCAGTATTATCATTATCGATAGGAGCCCGCCAGAAATTCAACTCCGGTCCACGCTCAATCAGACTCTTACCGCGGTAAATATATTCACTTAGCTTACCGCTTGCCTTATCAAAGAAAACACTGAACTCATTACCCTCTACTTTAATAAAGAGATCGCTTTCTGTCAGATCTAGCGCTTTATTTTTTAAGTGTTTATGAGCAGGATGATATAGTCTGTCAAAAATAAAAGGAAGTTTAAACTGCTTAAATGTTATCTCATGACCGGCTTCTGCCCAGCTGCTTTTATTGTTTAAAACTATAGAAAAATTGAGATAGCTTTCTGCCGGCAGATTGTCCTCGATCTCTCTTCCCTTCTCTTCAATTATTAATTCCAGATCATCCAGCTTCAGTCCTTCAACTCTAAACTGCCCAGTTTCTCCAGCTTGAAGCTCAAACTTCTGACTGCCACTTTCAATGACAATCCCACCAGTTTTCACTTCCCAGTTCAGCTTATAATCTGAGCTGTCGATAAAATCAAATTGATTCTCTATTTTAACTTTAGCCTCTTTAAAATTAAAATCACGAATTTTAAAAGGAGCCATTACATATTTATATTCAGTTAAGCCAGGTGAAGGAGTACGGTCAGGAAATACCAGGCCATTGATATTAAAGTTCTTATCATTTGGCTGGTCACCAAAATCGCCACCATAAGTATAACAGATCTCTCCAGCTGAATTTTCAACAGCTATTCCCTGATCCAGCCAGTCCCAGATAAATCCTCCCTGAGCTGACGGATATTTATAAAATACATCCCAGTAATCTTTTAGTTCACCCGGGCCATTACCCATCGCATGTGCATATTCACATAAGATGACCGGTTTTTCTCTTTTTTGAGCCAGTTCTGCAGTCTTCTTAATTGTCGGATACATCGGACCAATAATATCTGCAACTTCTTGCTTGCGGTCACCCTCATAGTGAATTGGCCTTGTTGGATCCAGTCTGCGGGTTAACTCTGCCATACTGCGGTGGTTATCACCAAAACCGGACTCGTTACCTAAAGACCAGATGATGATTGAAGGATGATTTTTATAATGCTCAACCATTCTTTCCATTCTGTCCAGAAAGGCTCCCCGCCAGTTCTCTGAGTCAGCCAGTTCATCCCAGCGGCCAACCGGCTCCATACCGTGACATTCTATATCTGTTTCAGCCAGCACATAAAGTCCGTGTTTATCACAGAGTTCATAAAAATAAGGATGGTTTGGATAGTGGGCTGTACGGACAGCATTGATATTATGCTTTTTCATTAGTAAAATATCTTCTTCCATTTTTTCGCGGCTGACTGCTCTACCGAGATCAGGATCGAAATCATGCCGGTTAACTCCTCTAATCATTACTGCCTTACCGTTGACCAGCAGTTGAGCATCTTTGATTTCAACTGTTCTAAAAGCAGCCTTCTGCCTGATAGTCTGAATTTTTTCTCCGGCTGAATTTAAAAGCTTAATCTCCAGCTGATAAAGGTATGGATTTTCTGCTGACCAGACAGCAGGTTCAGCAATCTCTAGTTCTGTCTTAAATTTATTTAGCCTTTTTTGTTTCAGCTCGGGTAAATCAATAGTTTCTGCTGCTGCTCTTACTCCCTGATCATAGAGAGCTATTTTAATCTGTGAACCCTCTGGAATATATTCCTGATAGGAAAGCACCTCAAAATCACAATTTAAAATTCCCAGCTCCTGCTTTCTTTTAAATTCACTTTCAATTTTAAAATCTTCAATTTGAAAAAAAGGTTGAGAATAAAGGTATACATCACGATAAATTCCGCTCAGCCACCACATATCCTGGTCCTCTAAATAACTTCCATCTGACCATTTAATCACTTTAACTGCAAGCAAATTTTGACCTCCATAATTTAAATGCTCAGTTAAATCAAACTCTGCTGCCAGCCTGCTCCCCTGACTGTAACCAATATACTCTCCATTAAGCCAGAGATAAAAGGCTGAATCAACGCCCTCAAAACGGATTAAGTTCTGCTCCCCCTCCAGCTCAGGACTCAAATAAAACTCTCTGCGGTAAAGTCCAGCTGGATTTTCGGAAGGAACTTTAGGGGGGTCAACTGGAAAAGGATAATTAACATTGGTGTAATGTGGTCTATCATAACCCTCCAGTTGCCAGTTAGAAGGGACAGTAATCTTATCCCAATCTAAAGTAGAAAAATCTTTTCTGTAAAAATCCCGCTGATATGTATTATGATTCTGCAGGTATTTAAAATCCCACTCTCCATTTAAAGACTGAAAATTATAATCAGTCAGAGTTTCCTGATCTAAAAAGAAAATACGGTTTGCATGAGGGAGACGCTTATTAACTGCATAAATATTTGGATCTTCCCATTCTCTCATTTAACTCACCTCTTTTAATTTTTTAAGAAGGGCAGGTCGAAAAAAGCTCCAGCCCAACTCTACAATAATTTTTGCCAAATACAAAAATCTATAAATCCTGATAATCAAGTTCTAATTCCAGCCGCACCCGGCAAATCAGCCTCTCTCAAAGCTTTATCGCTTAAATTATCAATCAAATTAAAACAGAAAATTACAGCTCCAGCTTTTTTCAGCTGAAGCTATAGTTTTTAGCCTTTTAAAGCTCCCATTGTGATACCTGAGATAATATACTTCTGGAAATAGAGGAAGATAATTATCAGAGGTGCAGTTGACATTGTGGCAGCTGCCATAATATGGTGTAAGGGTATTCCAAACTGCTGACCCTGCAGCTGAGCAATGGCCACCGGAACTGTGTACATTATTGAACGGTTAGTTACAATCAGCGGCCAGAAGAACAGGTTGTAGTTGTTCATAAAATAAATTGTACCTAGAGCTGCTACAGCAGGCTTGATAACTGGTAAAATAATCTGAAAAAAGATCCTAAATTCACCACAGCCGTCAATTCTTGCTGCTTCAATTAAATCATCGGGAATTCCATCAATATACTGTTTGAGCATAAATAGGCCAAAACCCTGAGCCGCAAAGGGTAAAATCAGAGCCGGATAGGAGTTAATCCAGCCGACCTGAGCCATCAAAATATATAGGGGAATAGCCAGCACCTGCATTGGTATCATCATCGTTGACAAAATCACAGCAAAAAACAATTTTCTGCCCGGAGCCTCTCTGTATTTTGATAAAGCATAACCCCCGGTTGCCGAAATAAAGACCCCAAAAAAGGTATACATAATGGCTACAAAGAATGAATTGAATAAATTTCTGCCATAGGGTACAGTCTCAAATACATCTACATAATTATTCCACATAATTTGATCTGGTAATAATGTGGGAGGGTATTCTGAAATCTCAGCCAGTGTCTTAAAGGAAGAAGTTATCATCCAGACAAAGGGGAGCAGAGAAATAAGAACTCCGGTAATTAGTAATATATAAAAAACATAGGTTGTAATATTTTCTTTTTTAAACATTGCTTAAATTCCCTCCTCGCCAGAACCAATTTTAAGCTGGAAATATGATGCTACAAAAATTATAGCAAATAAAACATAGGATAAAGCTGAAGCATAGCCCATTCTAAACTGCTGGAAGCCGGCATTATATAGGTACTGAACAACAGATAGAGATGACTGCATTGGACCTCCACCGGTCATAATATAAGGCTCGGTAAAGATCTGGAAGGAACCAATAGTTGACAGAATAAAAGTAAATAAAATAATAGGGCGCATCATCGGCACAGTAATATAGAAAAATTTCTGAAAGGTAGTACCTCCGTCAATCTCTGCTGCCTCATATAAATCTTCCGGTATGTTCTGCAGCCCGGCCAGCATAATTATTGTATTATAACCAACCCAGCGCCAGGTCAGTACAATTACAATTGAAATTTTAGACCAGGTCGTGCTTGTTAAAAATGGAATCTTTTGAAAACCAATACTCTCAATAAAAAAGTTGACAAGACCAAAAGAACTATCTAATAAAATAGTAAAGATAACTCCGACCACAACTGTTGACGTAACAAAGGGCATAAAATATCCAACTCTAAAATACTTTAAAAATTTAACCTTCTTCTGATTCAACATTACAGCTAAAATTAAGGCAAAACCAAGAATCAAAGGTGTACTTGTCAGCCACATAAATATTGTATTATATAAGGCTGTATGAAAGGTTGAATCTGTAAATATTCTGGTATAATTTCGAATTCCTATAAAAGTTGCTTTCCCAAGACCTCCCCAGTCATGCAGACTCATGTAAAAAGAAAAAAGAATTGGAAATAGCATAAATACAGAAAAGAATAATAAAAAAGGTACTAAAAAATAGTAAAAATGACGGTTGTCTTTAATTTTCTGCAGGGTAGTTTTATCTTCCAATTATTATTCACCATCCTTTTAAGAAAGCAGGGTCAGACTGACCCTGCTTTAAATAATTTTTGACTCTGTTATTCCATAAAATCTTCAATTGTACTTTGAGCTTCTTCTAGACCTTTTTGGAGTTCTACTCTATCAGTTAAAATTCTTGTTAACTGCAGGTTAATTGGAGCACCTTCCGCACCAAAAGCTTGAGTAGAATAAGGTGTTGCATTCCAGGTAGCCAATTCTTTTTCACTTATTTCTGCAAGTTTCTGCCATACTTTCTGACCACCAAAGAACTCTACTTCTTTATTAAATGCTTCTGATTCGAATATAGGTCTGTAAGCAGGCATTACTCCAGCATCCTGGAATAAGAATTTTGTACCTTCTTCTGTAGCTAATACATACTTAGCAAAATCAACTGCGAGTTCCACATTATCGGAAGTTGAAGGAACAACCATTGCTGTACCACCCATTGATCCAGTTGCATTTGGGGTAAAGTTTGGAGCCTGCATAACTCTCCACTTACCTGAAGTTTCAGGAGCAATTTCGGTAATATTACCAATAAACCAGCCACCTGCTAAGATAGTTGCTACATCACCATTCTGAAGAGCTGCATTCCAGGGAGTCGTCCAGGGAATTGCTTCCAGACCGATACCGGAATCTGTAATTTTCTGCATCACTTCTATAACCTTATAGTTAATAGAAAGCTTATCTACAATTGGATTACCGTGCTGATCAAAGAAGTTCCCTCCTGCTGCTCGTAAAGCAGGTTCGAAGTTCCAGTTACCAAGCTCATAGTGAGTTGTAGGCCAGGGAAGCATATGACTTCCGGTTTTTTCTTTAATTGTTTTACCAGCTTCAATATAATCTTCCCAGGTTTTAATGCTTGCTGGGTCTACTCCTGCTTCTTCGAAGATATCTGCCCGATAAAACATTGTATAAGGCCCAATATCTGCAGGAATACCATATGTTGTATCTTTGTATCTTGCACCTGCATAAGCTGCAGCTGTAAACTGATCAGCCATTGGATCAACATATTCAGAAAGATCGGTTAAACCGCCGAGCTCAGCAAAACTGGCAATATGTGTTCCCAAGTTTACTGTAGCCAGATCAGGTCCACCTGTACCAGCTGACATTGCAGCCTGTAATCTGGGAACCATATCTCCCCAGCCGATAAGTTCTACATTAATTGTGGCATCAGGGTGATCTTCTTCATAACGGTCGGCAAGTACTTCTAAGGTGTCAGGATAAACTCCCCAGCCCCAGACAGTAATTTCTTCTGCAGCTGCACCCATTGTCAGTGAAAGAGCAAAAATTAAAGTTAATGTAATAATTAAAGTTTTTTTCAAGATAATTCCCTCCTGATATTTTTGTTTTTAATAAATAAACTTATTCAGTAGAGCTAAAACTCACCTCCCCTAAATTTTTCTTAAAACGTTTTAAGAAACTTATTCTTTACTTATTTAAAAACATTTAAAAGGTTTTAAATAAGTTTAAAAAAATATTAACTTCAATTAAAGTTTAGCATAAATTATTTAAGTTTTCAATAATTTTCTCAAAATTTAAATAACCGGTTTTATAAATTACTAATTTAACAGCAAAAAATCTCCAAAACTTTGATAATTAAATGTCCTGGAGATTTTATGCTTGTTTTATTAATATAAGGGAGTTATTAATAAACACTGGCTTAGTTAGAATCAGGATAGGACATCGGTCTTCTAGTAGGACCAGCAATGACTAATTTCCCATTCTCAAAATATGCTTTATCAATATTTACATTTCGATTACCACTTGGAAACTCCGGATAGGTATGAGTATGATAGATTATATACAGCTCATTATTTTTTTTAGTGCGGACAAAACTGTTGTGTCCTGGACCTGAAATTCCTTTTTCTAAATCTTTTGTCATGACTGGATTTTCGGCAGCCTTGGTCCAGGGACCCATTGGTTTATCAGCAGTGGCATAACCAATAGAATAATCTGAAGAACTGTAAACATTGGCCGAATATGTCAGATAATATTTGTCATTATTTTTTAAGACATAGGGGCCTTCATTCCACTGCCAGTCATTATTTAAGCCTTCCCAGTTCTGACTGGGTTCTAATATCATTTTTGGCTCTCCTATTAATGACTTAAAATCATCACTCATTTTTTGAACATAAATCTGACTCATATGGATTCCATCAACAATATTTTCTGAACAATCTTTAACATAGTATAGATATTTCTTTTCATCTTCAATCAAGATATGGCCATCAATAAATGACATCCCCCTATCAAAAAGAGGGGCTGCTGTATTGATAAATGGTCCTAAGGGACTGTCGGCTTTTGCTACTGCAATTTTAAGGTGACCATCTCTATCTCGAGCACTGTAAGTCATATAAAACTTATCATTATATTCAACAACTTCCGGGGCCCAAAAATCACCTTCACCCCAACGGTTCTTTGGATTAGAAGAATCAAGAGCCATACCTTTCTCCTCCCAGTTAACTAAATCATCTGACTGCCAGACTTTAAAACCTAAACCGGGCATAGAGGTTGCATAAAGATAATAGGTATCATCAACTAAGATAACAAATGGATCTCCAATATCAGTTATATTCCCGACCGGATTTGTATATTTCATTTCTTCTGCTCCTCCCGGATTAGTTGTTAATATTAAGATCAATACTGATAAAAAAATTACTTTTTTAAACATGCTGACCACCTGCATGTAAGTCTCTAACAAGTTCGTCAAACAAAAAATCAGCCTGAACTTTATTCCCATAATTCTCTATTATTTTGAAAGTATTAACCAGTACTTTACCCTTCCCTATTTTAATTTCTACCAGTGAAAGGAAAAAATCTCCCAACCAGGCTTTAAAAGTACCTGCTTTAACCTCATAACTTCCGAGGTCAGAAATATTCTTTAAATAATATTCGGGATAGATAGAGTCTAGCTCCCAGTCCGTAATTCTCTTAAAAGGAAGTTCTGGATATTCTGCTGCAGCAAAAAAGTTAAATGAAGCTGCCTTATCCCAGCTTTCTGCAGCAGGCTGGTTATTAAAATTTAAATGATTTTTCTCCTCTATTTCTGAACCCGCTTCAGCCAGAAATAATAGCCTGGCTCCATTTTTAACCTCTGCTTTTATTTCCTGATTAAAATGATCACTAATAATTAAACTGTTATTTCGCGAACTGTCTTTCCCCCTTAATTTATAGCCTCTTTTAACTAAATTATCTCTAAATTGAGGGTTATTAACTCTTAAATCCAGCTCAACTTCATTTCTTTTCGCTTCTGTATTTTTTAAATCAGGATAGACTCTGATTTCTGACTTATCTAGAATAGGATTTTGATTTTTTCCCTTTAAATATAATTTTAATATAAGCTCTTTGCTTTGAGGCTTTTCAACTTCGGGCAGCTCAACTAATACTTCTTTCAGTCTGATCCTTGAACTACCAGCAGCACTTATTTTGCTAAGTTTTTTTTCTTCCTTATCTCCAAACTGGTAGTATAATTCTCCCTCTACTTCAGCCAGAGAATCATTGATAATAACTGGCTCAATTTTTAATTTTTCTCCTGCATAAAAATTTCTTTTCTCAAGATTTAGGTTTATTAAAATTTCCTGATTATAACTCAGACCATAATCAAAATTGGGTTTTTCTTCTCTAAAGAAATCTAAAAAGCCATTTGTTTCCCACTCAATATCACTTAATTCTGTAACAACATAACCACCAATTTTTTCTCTTTTTCTAATTTCTTCAATTAAATATTTCATACCCTCTGACTCTCTTCTTTGAGTTGCCAGAGCCAGATCATCAAGATTGGAAAAGATTTTATCAAGCTGATATTTTTCAAAATTGATTTCTGCTGTAATCGGTACTTTAAATTCTTCATCAAATAATTTAGAACTGTTATTATACCACTGCGGCATTTTTTGATAGTTATCTTTAATCTTAGAAGGCTCAGGCAGCCCCCACATTCCAAATTCGGAAATCACTTTTAGTTCACCATTGTGATAATCTGCCTTAACATAATTTTTCTCAGGTTCACCAATCACATAATTATCCAGATCATCCTGCCAGCTTTTTGCATCTTCGGGTACAGCAAAATAGCGGTGGATATCATTAATATCGGTTTTCACATGGGCCCAGCCAGAATTATCACAGATAGGACGAGTTGGGTCTAGTTCTTTAGCATAATCATAAAATTCAGCCAGCCACTGCTGTTTTTTTTCATCATCTGCCAGATTCCACTCCAACCCCCATTCCTCATTATAAATACTCCAAATAATAATTGAAGGATGTTTTTTATCTCTTTTAACCATTTCTGTATATTCATCTTTAAATAAATTTCGGGCTTCTTTTGTCCACTTCGCATAATTCGGCGGCTCTTCCCAGATTAACAGCCCTATTCTATCTGCTGCCTCTAAATAATCAGGATCAGCTATTTTAATATGCTTTCGTAGCAGGTTAAAACCAAGTTCTTTAACCTTTTTTATTTCTGCTTTAATCTGCTCAATGTTATCAAGTTTATAGCGAGAATGAGTCCAAAAAGCCTGGTCAAGAGCCCCTCTGATGTAAAGTGGTTGATCATTTAAATAAAATTTATCTCCTCTAATTTCAATTTTTCTGAAGGCAAAATAATCTCTGTACTGATCTATTATTTCTTCGCCATCTTTTAAAGTGATTTGATAATCATAAAGAGCAGGAGATTCTGGTGACCAGCTTTTAATTTTTTCAAATTGAAATTTCAGATCATCTTTTAAAGCAAAAGTCTTTTCCTTAATTTTTTTAGACTTTATCTCAGGCGAAAAGATTTCTAGCTTTAGCACGGGATTCTGCAGTACTGCTAAATTATTCATTTCAGCTTTAAAAGCTATACTTTTCTGTCTATAATCTGCCTGATAATCTACCTTACTAATAAATGTTTCCGGCTTTGAGGTCAGCTCTACATCCTGCCAGATACCGCTAACTCTACTGTACCAGCTTCCCTGTTTACCGTGAGGAATTTCATCATTATCTTCAGGATCATATACTTTTAGGTGAATCATATTATCCCCGGATAGAATTTGATCAGTCAGCTCAAATCTAAAGGGAGTATAACCACCAGTATGTGAGCCAAGATAAACTCCATTACAGTAAAGTTCAGCCTGATAGTCTACTGCCTTAAATTGAATGAAATAACGCTGGTTTTCTTTTTTCTCCAATTCAAATCCTTTATAATACCAGGCATAACCCGAGTAACTATATAGCTCTTCACTGTAGCTCTGCCAGGCTGCTGGGACCTCAACTTCAGCCCCCTTAAGCTCACTTTTGTACCATTCACTTTTTTCTCCAATATTAAATTTATCCTTTTTGAAGATCCATTTACCATTTAAACCTATTATATTTTTTTGCATTATCTAACCTCCATCAGCCCTTCATCCCTGTGAGGGCAATTCCCTTAACAAAATATTTTTGGGCGACCATAAAAATAATAATTACGGGTATTGCAGAAATAAATGCTCCTGCCATCAATTTACCGAATTCTGTCATATAGTTTGACTGCAGAAGTCTCAGCCCGGGTGTTAAAGGCCTCATTTTAGCTGAATTAGTAATAATTAAAGGCCACAGAAAAGCATTCCAGGAAGCTCTAAAAGTAAATAACCCCAGAGCTATTAGAGCCGGTTTTGCCATTGGTAGTGCAATTATATAGAAAATTTGAAACCTATTACAGCCATCAATAAAGGCTGCATCCTCTAATTCTGAAGGAAGTCCTATAAAAAATTGGCGCATTAGAAAAACTCCAAAAACTGCAGCCACCTGAGGAAATATCAGAGCCTGATAGCTGTCAATCCAGCCTAGACGATCCATAATTAAATAATTTGGAATTAAATTGGTAACAGGTGGAATCATCATTGTAGCCATTAAAAGCCAGAACAAAACATTTTTTCCTTTAAACTCTAAACGGGCATAGGCATAAGCTGCTAAAGAATCTACAGCCAGTACTAAAAATGTAGTCGCTGTTGAAACAAAAAAACTATTAAAAAACCAGCGTAAAATTGGGGTCCTGGGTGAATCAAATATAATATCATAAAAATTTTGAAAAGTTACTTCTTCTGGTATAATTTCAATCGGCCAGGCGATAACCTGTGATTCCGGTTTTAATGAAGTACTCAACATCCATAACAAAGGCAGAATCCAGAAAACTGCAAAAGTAATAGCAATAATATAAGTTAATATTTTTAAGTTCTTTTCTCTCTGCAATTAAATCAGCTCCTAATATTTAACATCTGATGACATGATTTTGAATTGAAAGACTCCAATTACCATAATAAATAAAGAAACAATAATTGCCATTGCGGCTGCACTACCAAGCTGATAGTTAGTAAATGCTTCCTGCTGAATATACATTATTGCAACCTGGGTTGAACGACCAGGCCCACCTTTAGTCATCATAAATGGCTGACCAAAAACATTAAAAGAGGCAATTGTTGTCATTACTGTAACAAAGAGCGTAGTTGGCTTTAAAGATGGTATTGTTATATACCAGAACTGTTCAAATATATTTGCCCCATCTATTTTAGCCGCTTCATATAAATGCTGTGGTATATCCTGAAGTCCCGCTAAAAATAAAAGCATATTATGTCCTGCAGTCCACCAGATAGTTGTCACCACAAGTGAAATCCAGGCTGGAGTTTCTGCAGAAAGCCAGGCTACAGAATCAAATCCCAGCTGAGAAAAAAAATAATTTATTAATCCAGTTTGACTGTCCAGCATCCACATCCAGATCAGGGTAACACTTGTAACAGAAAGAATTACTGGAGTATAGAATACACTTCTAAAAAAGCCTTTAAATTTTATTTTACTATCAACCAAAATTGCAAGTAATAAACCAATTAAAACAAGTCCCGGGACACTAAAAACTACAAATTGTAAGGTATTAAAAAAAGCATTCCAAAAATATCTGTATTCTAAAGTTGCCGGGTTGAATAATTTCTGATAATTTGCCAGGCCAATAAATGGCTTATTAAAACTTAATGGCTCCCATTTATGCAGGCTAATATAAATCCCATAAAAAGCGGGAAAAGCTAAAAAGGCTGTAAAAAAAATCAAATGAGGAGTTATAAATAAATAAGGAGTTAACTTTTTTCGATATTTTTTAAACATTTCAACGCTCCTTTACAAAAGTGTGTAAAAGGCGGGAACTATCTCCCGCCTGTTTTATACTTTTACTGAGTCTGCAAATATTCATCTAAGGCTATCTGTCCAGCTTCTGCAGCATCTTTAAGAGCTTCTGCAGGTTCTTTTTCTCCCAGAATAGCTAAATTTACCGCTTCATAATAAGGAGTTAGAATTCTGCTGGCAATAGGAATTTTCGGTGGGAAAACCACACTTTCAACTTCCTGAGCAATTGACGCCTGATGTTTTAAAGCCTCAAAAGCCTGTGAATTACGAACTGAATTTCTAGCAGGAATCTGGCCAAAGGCTGCCCACTTAACACTGTTGTTAGAAATGTATTTGACAAATTCAGCAGCTGCTTCAAATTCTGCATCTGAATTTCCAGGTTTGCGGAAGAAAACAAAGTTATGTGAGTTTCCAGCAATAGCAAGCTTATCTCCCATACGTGGTACTGGATAAGACATGAAGTTTAAACCTTCTTGATCTTTAAAACCATTAATCATCCAGATGCCATTGAAATGAATTCCAAGTCTTCCCTGTCTAAATAATGTTACTTCCCCATCCTGCTGTATATTTTTTGGTGAATAACCTTTGTTATGAACTATGTCTACAGCGTATTCCAGAGCTGCAATAGATTCTTTGCTGTCCACAACTACCTCTGTTCTATCCTCATTTAAGAAAGAACCACCAAATTGTCTGAGCAGAGATGGTAAAATAAATTCTGGGCCAGGCCAGAGTGGTGGAAATGCTGTTCCCCACTGATCAATCTCTCCATCTCCATCAGTATCTTTAGTCATTTTAGCGATTGCATTCATAAACTCAGCTGGAGTTTTAGGAGGATTTTCGGGATCTAAACCAGCTTCTTTAAATAAATCTTTATTAATATACATTGCAAGAGGATGAACATCTAAAGGAATACCATATCTATTTCCTTCATAAATTCCTGCACTCCAGACTGAATTTGCAAAATTATCTTTACTCCAGCCTAAGTCAGCAACAATTTGATCCAGATCTAATAAAACACCTTTAGATGCAAATTCAGGTACTCTGTCAACATGCATAATACCTATATCTGGAGAAGAATCACTGCGGGTACTTAAGGCAGTAACCACTTTTTGATAATATGTTCCCCACTGCATAACCTGCATATTCACTTCAATTTCGCCTTCATGCTCTTTATTAAATTCTTCTACCATTTTACCCATACCAGTTCCATCAGGACCAGTAAATCCATTCCAAAAATCAAGAGTAATTTCTTCTGCCAGAACACTACCTGTTGTTAAAAGTAAAACTGCCACCAGAAAAACCGAAACTGTTAATTTTTTACTCATTTTTTTCCTCCTCAAGTTTTTGTGTGTTCTTAGTTTAATAAAATTTTGTTTGCTATAAGTTTTTTTAAACTAAGAACTAAAAAAATAACTTCGGCCGAATAAATAAAGAATATTAACACTACAACAGGCTTATAAACTGATTTCATTATGCTGTTATTATTTTTATTCTTGACTAAGTTTAAAATTCCTTCTTTTAATTTAAGTTTTTTTGTTTTAAGTAGTATTTTTTATTCATGACGAAGTCTTAACAGTAGATCTTGTTCATAATTTCCAAATTTTTTCCCAAAAATATTAATTCCACCCACATTTTTAGCATCATCTTTGATTCCAATTTTAACATCAATAAACTTTTGATCCATAACATCTAAATCGTCTAAAGTAATTTCTGAAATTTTTTTACCATCAATATAAGAACCATCATTCCTAACACTCCATAATTTTAAAAGTCCATATTGAGTTTGATCAGGATTCCACCACTCAGGATTAAGTTTACCCTGCTGCCCTCCAAAATCTCCGGGGGAAGTCCAGCTTCCAATCTCTATTCCATTAATCCAGACAGTTATATCTGACGGGAATTCTTTATTATAATGAGGAGCTTCAGAACAGATTTCCATGCTTATTTCTAAAGAAGTTAATTTAGAATTGCTGGGAAGATTGTTTGGAAATTTATATTTCACATAACCCTTTTTGAACCACAATAATTGAGCATAAATATGTTCTGGTTCTAAAAATGCTCTCTCATCATCTAAAATACCTATATAATTTTTTCCTGTCGCCAGTCCACATGTTGGCTCAACTTCAAACTCCTTGTAATTACCAATTGGCATTGAAATTTCAACTAAATTATTATCAAAATCAATATTTGCACCAGGAAATTTGATCACAATACTATCATAAGTACGGCGGCAAATCTTTCGGGATCCATGGCTCCCTGTTTCGTATTCAGTTTCAATCAGACCCGCTTCCTCCAATTTTTTAATGTTGACTGTTACCGAAGGAGCTGGCATATCAAGGATTTCAGAAATTTCATTTAAGTTCATTTCTGCACTGTTTAATAAATCTAAAATCATCATTCTTGGTTCCGAAGCTAAGGCTTTCATAACTTCTACACTGTCATTGCTATCTATTTCAAAAATTTTACCATACATAACTAACACCTCTTGCTCTTCTTTTATTAACATTATTTATTTTATTTTAACAATTCTTAAATTGATTTGCAATATTATTTCTAATTTAAATATATTATTCCTATCTTTAAGGATTAATTTTTAATAATCAAACCCCCTTAAAGCTTGAGGGGGGTAACCTAAGCATTAAGGGGGATAAGGGAGTAAACTTATATATATTAAATTAATCAACAATCTGGTTAAATTCAATGATTTTTTCTAAATCCAATTTATATTCTCTATTTTCATCTAAGAGGCCATTTTTCTCCTGCTCCACATCAGTCAGCTGGGTATAGCAGTAACCCTCAAAGTAATCAGCCTCTCTGATAATTTCCATCAGCTTATTCATTCTCCGGCTCAATTCTTCTTTTGTCTCAACCTGCTCACCATAGCCCCAACCTTCTTTATCCTGAAAAGCAATACCTCCAAACTCACTGAATATTATTGGCTGTCCCCGATAACTATAATTATCAGCCATGATAAATTTACCGCCTTCAATATATTCCTGATTGTTGAAAACTTTTTTGTTATCAAGCAGCTGATCAATACTCTCCAGATAAGTTTTTCTAAGCTTATCAAAACTTTCAACATAATCATGAAAAGTTATTATATCAGAAATAGTATGTTCCCAGCCGTCATTTGAAATTATTGGCCTTTCTGGATCAATACTTTTTGTTAAATAGTAGATGCTTTCAGTAAAATTCTGCTGTTTTTCATTTTTGGCCACATCTTCTATTCCCCAGGATTCATTAAAAGGTACCCAGGTAATTATTGAAGGGTGATTATATAACTCTTTAACTATTTTCAACCACTGAGAACTGAATTCTTCAACCGCCTGATCATTATATTCATAGGTTGATCCAATTTCTGCCCAGACCAAAAGCCCCAATTTGTCTGCCCAGTAATAAAAGCGGTCATCCTCTATTTTCTGGTGCTTGCGGGCTCCATTAAAACCCATTTCTTTAATCAATTCTACATCTTTTTTTAGAGCTTGATCTGAAGGGGGAGTTAGTAAACTTTTAGGCCAGTAGCCCTGATCCAGTATTAATTTTTGATAAAGAGGCTGGTTATTTAAAAACACTTTATCTTCTTCAATTGATATTTTTCTCATTCCAAAATATGAATTAACCTGGTCTACAATTTGACCTTTGCTGGATAATTCAAACTTTAGATCATATAAATTAGGTTCAGCAGGTGACCAGAGTTTGATTTCATTATTTTGATCTTCAATATTTATCTTATATTTATGCCTTTTTTGACTGACTTCAAAATCAAATTTATTGATCAACTGACCTTCAAACTCAATTTTTGTTATCAGTTCATATTCTCCAGCTCTGAACTCATCTGCTTTAAAGCTGTATTCTAACTCAACTTCCTTTTGGTCTATGTTGGGTGTAATCTTAATCTTTTCAAATTGAAGCTTCTGATCCATAAACTCCAGCCAGACTGTCTGCCAGATACCGGTGGTTCTGGTATACCAGCAGAGGAAATTATCTTTTTTATAAGTCTGCTTACCTCTGGGTTGAGTCTTAGAGCGTGAATCTTCAACCTTTACAACAATATTATTTTCTCCCTGATAATTAATAAAATCACTGATATCAAAGGCAAAAGAATCATATCCCCCAGCATGACTGCCGGCAAAACTGCCGTTGATCCAGACTTTAGTCAGATAATCTACAGCAGCAAAGTTTAAAATTACCTTCTGCTGCGAATCTGCCTCAACTGCAAAAGTCCGCTGATACCAGATCTTATTGTGCTCACTTCTGTCGCCAATACCGCTGGCTTCAGTTTCGAAAGTAAAGGGAACGGTTATCCTGCTTTTAAACTCCTGCTTTTGATACCACCTATTTTTTTCACCCTGATTTTGATCATCAAAGGCAAAATTCCACTCCCCATTTAAGTTCTGCCACTTTTCCCGCTTAAACTGAGGTCGGGGATGTTCCGGCCTCGGTATTTTCTTAACCATATGCTACCTCCTAAAATAAAACGAATAATATATTTAATTTAATAAACTGTAAATGATTTATTTTCAACAGCCATTTATTGATTACATTTAACCTTTAATTCCTGTAAACTTAATACCCTGAATAATCTGCTTCTGGAATAATAAGAAAGCTGCTATTGCAGGTAGAGAAGCAATCATGTTAACTGTCATTGGTATTGAGTAATCAGGTGTATAGGCATCTGTAAATGTTGGTACACCTACAGGCAGAGTAAACATTTCTTTGGTCATAATTGAGATAAATGGCCAGAGAAAAGCATTCCAGGACTGGATAAAAGTAAAGATTCCAATTGAAGCAATTGCTGCTTTAGATAATGGCATAAAAATTGAATAGTAAATTCTAAATAAACCGCAGCCGTCAATGCGGGCACTGTCGATCAAGTCCCTCGGAATTGCATCAAAAAATTCTTTTAAAATTACAATCCCTAAAGGTATTGCAATCCTCGGCAAAATTAGTCCAGGATAAGTGTTAATCAGTCCTAATTTCTGAACTATATCGAATAAGGCTACTACATTCGCTTCTGTCGGGACCATTAACCCGATAGTAAATAGAGCAAAAACTAAATTTTTATGTTTAAAGTCGATTACTGATAGAGCAAAGGCTGCCAGAGAATCAAAGATGATTACAATAAAGGTTACACTTGTTGAAACTATTAAACTGTTTAACATCCATTTTAAGATAGGAGCCTGAGCAATAACATCAAAATAATTTGCAGTAGAATAAGGTGGTAAAAACCACTCTATTATCTTTTCAACATGATAACCTGATGGTTTAAGTGAAGCAAAGAGCATCCATAAAATTGGAAATATAAAAAGTACTGCCAAAAGATAAGAAAATGAATATTTTAAAACTTTTGCGGTTGGTGATGTTTTATTTTCCATATTATCCTTCCTCTCTTCTACGTAAATATATCTGAGCCATGGAAACCAGGACTAAAATTATAAAGAAGGCAAAGGCCATTGCTGCACCATAACCCATACTGTTTTGTTTAAAACTTACTTCATAAATATACTGAACTATGGGACGCGTATCTGTACCCGGTCCACCACCGGTGATCAACCAGACCTGTGCAAAAATCTTAAAGGAAAAGATTACCTGCAGTAAGGTTACCACCCAGGTTATAGGTTTTAATGAGGGAAGAGTGATATAAATAAGCTGCTGGAATTTAGTTGCTCCATCTACCTCTGCTGCCTCATAAAAAGATTCCGGAATATCCTGCAGTGCTGCCAGATATAAGACCATATTAAATCCAACAGTCCACCATAAAGTTGCAAAAACAATTACAAACCAGGCCAGCTTAGTTTCTCCCAGCCAGAAAATAGTTTCCTCTATGCCAAAACTCTGTAAGATTCCATTTAAAAGTCCGCTGTGGGGCTGAAAAAAATAAACCATAATTGAAGAAATAACTGCTACTGATAAAACATAGGGCAGGAAAAAAGAAATTTTGATAAATAACTGTCCTTTAATCTTTTGATTTGCCAGTAATGCTAAAACAAGTCCCCCAATAACTATTGTTGGTGTCGATAAAATTACAAATAATAAAGTATTGCCCAAAGAACTCCAGAAAGCCGGGTCCTCAATCATATAAAGATAGTTATCCAGCCCTACAAAGCCCATATTACGGATCATTGTCCAGCGGTGCAAACTCATCCAGAAACCTCTAAAAATTGGATAGATTAAAAATATTGCATACACTAAAGCAAAGGGCAGCATAAATGGTACGGCCTTTAAAAATGGATATTTATCCGATAACTTGTTATAAAAATTCAAATTTGAAACCCCCTTTAATTCTTCTATAATGGCACAGGTGCCCTAAAGAGCACCTGTGTTCTAAATTGTCTAACTGCTCTACTTCTTATCTACTTAACAATCTCTCGATTCCTTTTACCGCCTGATCCACTGCTTCTTCTGCAGTGATTTCATCATTCCAAACTTTACTTAAGGCAGTTGTGATTTCTGTTCTGATACTCCAGGTATATGAGCCTGCACTATCAAATCTTACATAATCTGCAGCCTTTACATAGTCCATTCTATAAGGCATATTCTGAAATTCTTCTTTTTCTGTTACAGTAGTTTTACTTGGGATATGTCCTGCTTTAGCCCAGAGTTCACCATGATCTGTAGCCCATTTAGCAAAGGTAAGGGCTGCCTTTTGTTTTTCTTCATTAACATTTCTAGCATAAGGAATAACTAAGGTATGAGAGTCACCCCAGACAGATCTATCTTCAAAAATCTTAGGCATTGGAATTACACCAAAATCTAAACCTTCTGTATTTTCTAGAGTACCTGTAATCCAGACACCAGTTAATAATGAAGCTGCTTCACCATTTCTAAATAAGTTTACATTTTCCATATATTCTGAATGCAGTGGTGAATATTCCTTGTCATAAAGATCCTTCATATACTTAATTGCTCTGACTGCTTTTTCTTTATCTAAGGTTACTTTATCATCGGTAATTACAGGTGCACCATCAAGCTGACTGTAGAGACTCCACCAGACTCTGTAGTGGCCTTCTTCAGTTAATTTTGTCCAGTTTGTCATCGGGTATTTAGCAGAAGATTCAGCCTTTAATTCTGCCAGAAAATCTTTGAATGAACCTTCCATCTTTGGAGTTCCATCTTCAGCTAAGAGATCGGCTTCTGCCAGAAATTCTTTATTATAATAATATACTAATGGATGGGTATCCAGGGGCACTGCATAAATTTTCCCATTAATTTCTGAGCCACTTAGAATATTTGAATTATACTCATCCCATTTGATGCCAACACTTTTGCCCAGCTCATCTAAAGGAACAATTAATCCTTCATCTGCCAGTTCTTTAACTCTGGTCACATGACTGATTGCAAGATCAGGACCATTGCCGCTGGCTGTAGCTGTTTTAAGCTTGGTGTAATATTCTGACCACTCTAATCTGGTAACATCTACATTTATATCAGCATGAGTTTCGTTAAATTCTTTGACAATTGAATCCATAAATTCGGCGTCCCCACCACCAAAAAGATTCCAGTACTCTACAGTAACCGCTTCAGCAAAGGCACTTGATGTAAAACCAATCAGCATTGTAATTAAAGCTAAAACTAATAACTTTTTATTCATTTTATAATCCCCCTTAAATTTGTTGAACTTTTTGAACTGACTGCCCAATTGTAAATATTAAGAATTTTTGTTATAAAAAATATCTCCTCCCTTTAATTTAAGTATTACTGCTTTAATTTAATAAAAGTTGAATTAAAGCCCATAAAAAATGCATCAAACTATTCAGCTCTATTTTTATTATTCAACACTGAAGCAAAAATTCCTGCATTTATTTTAATTTTTTTTGATTTATTTTATTAATCATTGAATTTATATCTGTATCTAAGCATTATATCCTGCCTGTAATTACCAAATTTTTTGCCAAATAAATTAACCCCACCTACATTGCGGGCATCCTCTTTAACACCAATTTTCACATTGATAAAATCTTCTTTTTCAATCTTTAGATCACTTAAAGTTACATCTGAAATCTGATTGCCGTCAATATATGATCCCTCTTCTGTAACCTGCCAGATTTTTAAGAGTCCGTGCTGGGTCTGATCAAAATACCACCAGTCCGGATTTAAAATACCCCTCTTCTCACCAAAATCTCCAGGAGAAGTCCAGACCCCAATTTCAACCCCATTAATCAAGATTGAGATATCAGAGGGCCAGTTTTCATTATAATCAGAGGTTTCTGAGCAGATTTCCATACTTAATTCCAATTTGGTTGCCTGTGAGTCGTTTGGCAGATTATTGGGAAATACATATTTGACATAACCCTTACCAAACCATAGAATCTGAGCGTGTATATGTTCAGGATGCAGAAATGATTTAACATCATCAAGTTCTCCAATCACTGCTTTTTCTGAGGCCAGACCACAGGTTGGGCTGACTTCAAAATCCTTATAATTACCAATCGGCATCGAAGTTTCGATTAAGTTTTTATCTTTTAATTCTCTATTTCCAGGCAGATTAATTAATATTTTATCATAGCTTAAGCTGCAGATTTTTTGTGAACCGTGGTTGCCCGGTTTATATTCAGTCTCAATCAGACCAGCCTCCTCCAGCTTCTTAATATTAACCGTAACTGAAGAGGCGGGCATATCTATAAATTCTGAGATTTGATTTAAATTCATGTCTTCATTCTGTAAAACTTCTATAATTTTCATTCTAGATTCAGAGCCCAGCGCTTTTAAAACATCTATAATTTGCTCTTCATCCTTTAATTCCATTATGTTACCCTTCATTTTAATCACTCCAATTGCTTTTTGCTAATTTTATTTTAACAATTATTGAATTAAAAAGCAATTGCAAAATTAAAAAAAGAGCCGTCTCCGGCTCAATTGATTTTAAAATTTAACTGCTTCTCCAGTTTCAGCAGATTTATAAATTGCATCCAGAATTTGAGCTACCACCAAAGCCTGTTTAGCTTTTACCGGCGGTTCTTTATCCGCTCGTATAGCCTCAATCCAGACTCTCATTTCCCGCTCACCGGGATCTTCATTTACCGAACTGGCTGTAGAAATTTCCTCTTTATATAGCCTACCATCCTTTTCGCCATTGATCCTGAGTCCATTGAGATTATCCGCTCCGGCTTTTCTGCCACTCAATACTGTCTTAATGTCATAGTCTTCTGGAGTATTTAAAGCCCAGCTGCATTCTAAAAAGACTGTAGTCCCATCTTCCATAATAATGTGAGCAACTGCAGCATCTTCGACTTCAAAGTTTTCTTTTTCCCAGGGACCAAAATAATTGGCTTCACTGCTTTCTCCTGCCATCTCTTTAAATACATTTGCCAGCACAATTTTAGGTTGATAATTATCCAGCAGCCAGAGGGTTAGATCAAGTGAATGGGTACCAATATCAATTAGCGGTCCTCCACCCTGAATTCCTTTATCTAAAAAATAACCCCAGGTTGGCACCCCACGCCGCCTTAATGCCAGTGAACGGGCAAAATATACTCTTCCCAGTTTACCGCTTTCAACCAGTTCTTTAAATAAAATATTTTCTGCTTTAAAGCGATTTTGATAACTGACCGATAATTTTTGACCATTTTCCTTAGCTGTCTGATACATCATCTCTGCCTCTTCAGCATTCAAAGCCATTGGTTTTTCACACATTACATCTTTACCGGCCTTAAGCGCTGCAACCGAAATTTCTGCATGGGAGTTGTTTGGAGTGCAGATATGAACAAGATCAAGCTGCTCATCCTCCAGGAGCTTTTTATAATCTGTAAAAACCCTGGAAACTTCTGCCCCAAATTCTGCAGCTGCTCGTTCTGCTTTTTCTATACTTCGGTTGCAGAAAGCTGTCATTTCTACATTTTTTAATTTATTAAGCCCCGGCATATGTTTGCTAAAAGCAATATCACCACAACCAATTATTCCAACTTTCAACTTTTTTTGCATAATATTAGTGCCCCTTCCTCTACTAATTTAAATTCAATTCCAATCAGATTTTTTTCTTTAAAATTTTCCAGATTGACTTTGCTGCTTTAACTGCATTTTCACCCAGAGAATGATTGCTGTAAGCACTTTCGACAAAAATATCTGTCAGATCATTAATCTCATCTTTTAAATTCTGATATTTTTCTTCCAGATAACTGCTGTATTCATAAGGAGTTGAAGCGGGATCTTTTCCCATCCCTTTTAAAGACAGAAGTTTAAGCAGAGAATTATAAATTCTGATTATTATTGAATTAGACTCCCCTTTAAGATCAATGTCTTTTAAACTTTTTTCTTCTTTTTTATTTGATTTCTTATTCTTAAGCCTTTCTCTTCTTTCCTTCCAGCTTGAACTGAGATTGAAATTCAAATCTTTAACAACAGAAAAAATATCTTTGATTGATTTGATCAAAAATCTGTAAAAAGCCTTGAAAAACTGGGGCATATTCTTTATTTTACTAATTTCGGAAGTTATAAAAAAGATTATCAGAGCCAGAAAAAAGAGTCCAAAAATTACTGTTAAAAAGATCTGAATAACAATAAACAATATTTCAATCAGTCTCGATTCCTCTTCTTCTACCTCAGCGGGAAGCTCTCCTTCTCCCATGTTTTGGCTAATTTTTTGCTGCTGCTCCATCTCAACTACTCCCATTTGAGCTAGCTGCCTCTCAAGCCAGCTGTTAATTCTATCCATCGGCAGCGGTTGATAATTAGAGGGAAGTAAAAAGGCAAGCAGCAGAGCTGAAATGATAAAAATCAAAAGAAATTTTCGCCAGCCCTTTTTTATTGATTGGCTCTCTTTAATTCGATTAACATTCCAGTCAACCGTTTTTTTATCAAGATAAGTTAGGGCCAGCAGAAACACTTCTACCACTAGAAAAATTATTGTTAGTATCAGAAAAAATGTGTTCAGCTCTCCCATAAACGCCCAGAGAATAAATAAGGGGAGATTAAGCCAGCTGATTTTTTGAGTCATCCTGGGCCAGATCAGAGGATAATCCAGGAGCCTTCTAAACTCATCAAGATTCCAATCTTCACCTCTACTTGCATAAATTTTATCAAAATCTTTACGGAAGTACTCAAAAATACCGCAGAAATCGTAAACTTGATACCAGATAAAAATACTGATCAGCCAGAAAGTGAATAAATCAAGATTTTCAAGAATGAATATGGAATTTAAACCCTGATAGCGGCCGCTAAAAAAAACTAAAATAAAAAGGTAAATAAAAAACTCGGCCACAAAAGTCAGCACCGGAATTTTTATTTCCAGGGAAGCATTAAAATGCAGTATTGCTTCAATTAGAAATAAAAAGAGCAGGGAATAGGATAACATGTTTAAATTAAAAAAGTTAGAATTAATTTCAACTAAATAAAAAAACATCACTGCCAGAATAAAATAGAGCAGAACCCCCATAAAAGGATAAAGATAGCTGTATTTAAAATTATATTCTTTAGCTTTCATGTAGATCACGCTCCCTCCTTAAGTGATGAATAGAAAGTGGTGCTGTAAAAGGTCGGTACCTGAATTCTCGATGAACTACCTCATCTCCCATAATCATAATTTTAATATTATAGCCTCTTCGCATTAAATTTTCTGCCACCTGCATTAATTGACTGTCATCCTTTTCTGTGAAAATAATCAGGGTTCCTCCCCAGGCCAAATCGAGCTCATCAGTCAGCAAATTGAGAAAATTATCCGCTTGAGATATATCAACCCGAGCAAGCAGTTCAAGCAGCTGCTGCAGATGGGCATCTCCAGTTCCTGATGGGAGTTTTAAATAGCTATCATAGTCAAGCTCCACTACTTTTTGATCAGAGGCAAAACTATTTGCAGTTTTATCATCAGCTGCCGCTTCTGAGTCTGAATTCTTAGTTTTTTCACTTTCTGAATTCAGTTTTGTTTCAGCTTCTCCTTTAGTTATTTTTGCCTGGTAGGCATTAAACGCCTCTCGGTTTTCACCTTCGATGACGGCATTACTCATAAATTTATAACTGTGACCAATTCGATTTAAATAATAAGCTATCGAAGCGGTGGCAGTGACTGCAAGTTCTGTTTTTCTTTCTAAAAATTTGTGGCCATAATCTTCCTGAGACATATTTAAAACCAGAGCTGTATCAATGGAAACCGTCGATTCATTCTTGCGGGATTTTAATTCTCCGGTTTTGGCTGAAGCCTTCCAGTGGATCTGATTCATCCTATCCGAACCCTGATATTCTCTGATACCTGCTGTTCGATAGGGATCCTGGTAAATCGGCTGAGGCCATTTGGATTTCCCAAAGGGCAGCCTGGAGGCAAGTCCCAGTTCTTCTAAGTTCAAAATTTTGGGGTAGATATATACTTCCAGCTCTTTGAGCTCTCCTTTTGTCAGTTCATAACCCAAAAAATCTCCCATTTCCCATCTCAGCGGTCCAATTTTATAGAGCCCTCTCTTCTTTGCTTTCAGGCTAAAAGTCCACTCTTTTTTCTCGCCAGCTTTAAAATAACTTAAATGCTGTTCTTCCAGAGTAGTTAACTTTCCGGGTAAATACTCATCAAATTTGAGCCATAAAATTGGCAGAAAGCTGTTGTTTTCCACTTCAATAGTTACCTTAATTTCTTCATTATAAAACAAATGATCATTTTCCAGGTAGTGATTTATTTTTAAGTTTTTGGAGATATTATAGTGGTAATATTTAATTGTAAAATGAAAGAGGAGGAAAAAATAAGCAAGCTTAAACAAAACTGTCCGCTGCAGAACTGCTCCTCCCAGATAGGTTACTAAACCTAAGGCAAAGAAATTAATCAATTACTGGCACCTCGGTTCTTCTGATAATCTCCTTCACAATCTTTTCTTTATCTGCACCTCTAAGTCTGCTTTTTGATTTAATAATAATTCGGTGAGCTAAAACTGCAGCTGCAATTTCTTTAATGTCATCTGGAATAATATAATCCCGCTCATTAATTACTGCCCAGGCCTGAGCCATTTTCATCAGGGCAATACTTCCGCGGGGACTGGCTCCCAGCTCTAGATCACTGTGACTGCGGCTCTGATTGACCAGCTCAACAATATATTTTCGCAGCTTCTGATCAACATGTACCTTTTTGACATCAGACTGCAGCTCAATAAATTCCTGATCGGTCATTACAGCCTCCAATTTTTCCACCGGATGCTCAAGCTGCAAATTTTTCAAAATCATCTGTTCTTCTGCTTCAGCTGGATAACCAATCTCCAACCTGATTAAAAAACGATCAAGCTGAGCTTCAGGCAGAGGAAAAGTCCCATCATATTCAATGGGGTTCTGGGTTGCCATTACTATAAAGGGATCTGACAGCCTGCGGCTAACCCCCTCGACTGTAATCTGCTTTTCTGCCATACTCTCCAGCAGTGCTGACTGAGTTCTTGGCGTAGCTCTATTTATCTCATCAGCCAAAACAACCTGGGAGAGGATTGGCCCCTCTCTAAATTCAAATTCATTAGTTTTTTGATTATAAATTGAAACTCCAGTGATATCTGAAGGTAGTAGATCCGGAGTAAACTGAACTCGTTTAAATGAACAGCCAATTGAGCGGGCCAGTGAGCGGACAAGTATAGTTTTCCCAACTCCAGGAACATCTTCAAATAGGATGTGCCCTTCAGCCATCATCGCTGCTAAAGCCAATTTTATTACTCTATTTTTACCCAGAATTACCCCTTCCACATTATCAATAATATTCTGTACTTTTTCTATATTCTGCAATTAATCCACCTCTTTTTGTCTTTTTATTTATTTATTTGAACCAGGTCCAAAACGGCCGTTTTGGACCTGGTTCAAAAGATATTTTTCACATATTATTTCACCACAGGAACAGTTAGACTTCCCTGTGGCATTATATAGACTGAATAATCAGCACCGTGTTTTTCTTTAAGAAAATCGACTGCCTCCTGGATATTTTCCATTTTACTGGCAAAAATATTCTCTGTTCTTTCTTTAATCAGACTGGAAATTAATATTATCTCTTTTTCTGCTGCTACTTTTGAGATTGCAAAGGCTTTATGACCACCAATTAGAAACTTTTCTTTAATTCGGCCTACATTATCTTCAGGCTTTTGAGCTTCATTCATCCACTTTTCAAAATGCTCTTCTCCGTAACCCTCCGAGCATTCTGCCACCCAGATAATTGTACCACCTTTTTTTACCGCATGATCGGCATGATCGAGGGCTTTCTGGGCCTGATAAATGTTAATATCACGGGGAAAACCACCTGAACTGACAATTGCTGCATCAGCTTTTTTTGCCAGATTTAAATGATACATCTCTGCTGAAATATCAATACCAGCCTCCCAGGCCTGACGGTAATCACCAGCAACTACTCTTACTATCTCTCGTTCACTGTTTGTCACCACATTAAGTATATAGTCCACCCCCAGCATCTCTGCTGCTTCAAACATTTCTCTGCTGATAGGATTATTTTCTAAAGCAGGCTGTTCTTCAATTACCTCGACCATCATCGCGTGATTATTTTCAATACTATCTCTGCCGGCAACTCCTGGTAAAATTGATTTTCGACCTCCAGAAAAGCCAGCCATATAGTGGGGCAAAATTACTCCAGTTGTGATTACAAAATCAGCTTCAGCAACTTTTTTATTAATCTTTAACTGATTACCGGTGCTCAATTTTCCTAAATCAGCTAAATTCTGATCACAATTGTGATGAATAAAATTATAACTTCTGTCAATTTCTCTGCCAAAGATTTCTCGATTCTGTTCAGCAGAATGAGCAGAGTGAACTCCTGTAGCGATCACAAAAGTCACCTGCTCCTTTTTAATTCCTGCCTCAGCAATAGACTTCAGCAGTGGAGGCAACATATAATTATAAGGGGTAAAGCGGGTTATATCATTAACTATAATTACCAGCTCATTTATTTCTCTAAGCTGCAGAAGCTCTGCCAGTGGGGCTGAGCCAATTGAGTCTTTAAGGGAATTTTCTACTGCTGACATTGGATCAGCCAGCCCTTCTTTTTCATTTGCTTTTAAAATATCCAATACTCTGCTGCTTTCAATCTCAAATTCTAAATTATCTCTACCATACTTTAATTTCATTTCTGCTCTACTACTCCTTACTTTTCCTGTTTGTGAATTGTTTCGTTTGTACCAGGTCCAAAACGACCGTTTTGGACCTGGTACCAAAAAAATTTATTCAGTCCAGCTGTTAATATAATCTTCCTGCTCATCAGTTAATTGATCAATTTCGACACCTAAGGATTTCAATTTATATTCAGCCACCATATTATCAATATCATCAGGTATATTATAAACCTGGGCATTTAAATTCTGATTGTGGTTTAAATGCAGCAGTGAAGATAACTGCAGGGCAAAAGTCATATCCATAATTTCTGCCGGATGTCCATCTCCAGCTGCCAGATTAACCAGACGCCCATCAGCCAGGAGATACAGCTTGCGGCCGTCTTCCATTTCAAATTTCCTGATATTTTTCCTGGACTCACTTACTTCGACCGCCAGCCTGTTTAAAGCTGGTTTGGAGACTTCAACATCAAAGTGGCCTGCATTTGCCATAATAGCTCCATCTTTCATTACCTTAAGATCTTCTTCGTCAATTACATTTTTACAGCCTGTAACAGTAATAAAGAAATCACCCTTTTTAGCTGCTTCCCGCATTGGCATTACCTCAAAACCATCCATCCAGGCTTCGCTGGCCTTAATCGGATCGATTTCAGTTACAATTACTCGGGCACCCAGACCTTTAGCCCGCATGGCAACACCTTTGCCACACCAGCCATAGCCAGCCACTACCGCGGTTTTACCAGCCACTACCAGATTAGTCGTCCGCATAATTCCATCCCAGACCGACTGACCGGTACCATAGCGGTTATCAAAAAGTGATTTGCATTTTGCATCATTAACTGCCATCATTGGAAAAGCCAGAGTTCCATCACCTTCCATTGCTTCCAGGCGGTGAATTCCAGTAGTAGTCTCCTCTGCCCCACCAATGATATTTTCTAAGAGTTCTCTTCGCTCTGTATGTAGAGTCTCAACCATATCGCCACCATCATCAATAATCAGATCCGGCTCAATATTTAAAACCATATTTAAATGCTCTTTATACTCTTCAGGTGTGGAGCCATACCAGCTGTGAACCATCACACCGTGTGCTGCAAGACCTGCTGCCACATCATCCTGAGTAGAAAGTGGATTACTGCCGGCAATAGCCACATCTGCTCCCAGCTGACTGATCACATAAGCCATATAGGCAGTTTTAGCCTCTAAATGAAGGCAGATTGCCACTTTTTTACCTGCCAGCGGCTGTGATTCCTGGTGTTCTTTTAAAATTTCATTTAAAATATCCATTTTATCAGCTACCCACTGAATTTTGCGCCAGCCCTCTTCGGCCAGTTCCGGACTTCTTAATGTTGATTTATCTAGCATAATTACTCCTCCTTATTGATTTAACTAAAATTAGCTCTTACAAAATAATACTATAATTTCAGTCAGATAATTTACTTCGAGATTATTATTAAGATTCAATAAATTATCCGAATTTTCCTCTTATTTATATTTTATCATAGATTAGGGCAATGAAAAGAAAAATCAGTTAAAACTACATATTTTTTATACTTCCTTCCAGAAAACTCTGGCAGTATCAGTTTTCAGAACCGAATTCTTTGGTACCTGACTGAAAATTAAAACAGAGTAAAATATATCACCTGCTCCTCCAATGGAATTCAGAACTGCTAAAATAGCTAAATATATATAATTTAATTCGAAGACAGAAATTAATAAAACTGGAATTACAGTTAGTATAAATAGAGGCGCCAGCATAGCAATTATAATTCTATCTCTTTTTAGAGGTAAATCATAATAAGAGTAAAAGACAAATTTCTTCGGCCAGAAACCAAAAATACTTTTGTCAGAAAGACCAAAATTGGGGTACAGTAGGGCATGACAAACTTCGTGTAAGGGGATTAATAAAAATACTATGTACCAGTTGTCCATATAGTTACTGTAAATTTCCCTAATTGATATAATTTCTTTAATAAATTGATAAAAAAATGTACTGATTAAAATTCCAAAACCTAATATTAGTATTTTAAAAATAAAAAAACTTGAGATGTTTTCTAGTTCTTTCCAGTCTTCATTCTGCGATAATTCTTCTAAATCTGTTGGTATTCCCAGCTTAAATTTCATCAAATCTCTGCCTCTTCGCTATTTAGTGTGGGTTTTTATTGTTCTTTTATTTAATATAGCTGAATTAATTCATTTTCATATCCAATTATGGTATACTTTACCTATACTATAACAGGAGATGATTTTAGTGTATAAAAATATAGATTTATTCACTCAGGCTTTAGGAATAGAAGAACCATGGAAACTTGATAAGATAGATTTTAATAAAGATGATGGTCGACTTGATATATATATTTCTCACAAAAGAGGTAGTAAATTTCCCTGCCCTGAATGCGGTAAAAAATCACCTATCCATGATACTAAAGAAAGAACCTGGAGACATCTTAATTTCTTTCAGTATAGAGCCTATATCCATGCTAAAATGCCGAGGACAAAATGCAAGGACCATGGAGTGCTGCAGGTTAAAGCACCATGGGCTGAACCAGGTTCAGGCTTTACAATGCTCTTTGAAGCGTTCATTATGCAGCTAGCTACAGCAATGACTGTCAATGAGATAGCTGAATTAGTTGGCGAACATGACACAAGACTCTGGAGAATACTGAACCGTTATGTAGAAGAAGCCCGTGCTGAAGAAGATTACAGCAGTACTGATAAAATCGGTATTGATGAAACTTCAAGCAAAAAAGGACATAATTACATAACAATATTTGTGGATCTTGATAAGTCAAAAATAATCTATATTACTGAAGGTAAAGATGCTTCAACTGTTGATTCTTTTGCTTTGGATTTAAAATTACATAATGGTGATCCTAAAAATATTAAAAAAATCTGCTGTGATATGTCACCAGCCTTTATTAAAGGCACTGCTGATAACTTCTCTCAGGCTAAGGTCACCTTTGATAAATTTCATGTAATGAAAGCTGTTAATAAAGCTGTAGACCAGGTCAGACGCAATGAACAATCTGATAACAAAGAACTTAAAAAAACAAGATATATCTGGCTTAAAAACAAGAATAATCTAACCAAAAAGCAGAAAGAAAAACTAAAATCACTATCTGAAATGAATTTAAAAACTCTAAGAGCCTATAATCTTAAGCTATCCCTGCAGGAATTCTGGAATATAGAAGATCTTACAACAGCAGCAAGCTACCTGCAGAAATGGTATCTCTGGGCAATTCGCAGCCAGTTGGAGCCAA
>NZ_QBLR01000256.1:0-5006 GCF_003070835.1 Halanaerobium sp.
TATTTTGCGAATAAATTTAAAGATGTTTTATTTCATCAACATAAAAAAGACGGTAGTTTAAGATATAAATATCCGTTGATTCAATATAAAATAATTGACAAGAAGCCATTAATAATTGGTTTGGGTGAAGGAGCAGAAAAAATAATAAATAATTTTTTGAATATTGATGAATTGAGATTTGAAAATAAAGTATATATTAATCCGGCGGGAAGATTAAATGTAGATCAGGAAGAGCTATTTATTAATAATAACTATGATATGCCGGCTTATAAATATAATTTTATTACTCCCTGGTTGGGATTAAGCCAGAAAAATTATAAAAAATATAGACATGATTATCTTGATGCCTCAGCGAAGAAAAAAATGAAGTTCTTAAAACGGTTAATCATTGGTAATATACTTAGCTTTGCAAAAGGAATAGACTGGTGGATTGAAGAAGAAATAGTTATAGAAGCAAAATTAGAGGAGATTTCAGTTAAATTCAAAAATGAAGCGATGATTGGTTTTAAAGGTTACTTTTACAGCAATATTTATTTACCTGAATTTATAGGATTAGGAAAATCGACTAGTAGAGGTTTTGGGACAATAAGTAGAGAAGAAATTCTTGATTGAGCTTGTTTTAAGACTGAAAATTTTATAAAATATAACTAAGAAAGAGAAAAAATTATAAATTCTGAGGCAAAATTATTTTGCTTGAGAATATTGAACCTTGACAATCCAATAGATGCCAGTTTGGTCAGGATAGTCAAAGTCGCGGAATTTGGTGTTAATTTAACTATTTTTTTAGATTTAGTTGGGAAAATGGTTAGAAAAAAATCTAGAAGAATTGCTATAATGACTGTTATAAAAGTTAATTTGAATTATATCGGGTTCCAGTGACTGATCCACTAAAATAAGGATTGAAACTAAGAGTAAAGAATGGCAAGAATGCAGAGAGGCTTAGTTCCAGTGACTGATCCACTAAAATAAGGATTGAAACATTTTCTCTTTCAAAGATAAATCATATAGAAGAATAGTTCCAGTGACTGATCCACTAAAATAAGGATTGAAACATTTTGTGAACTCTGGATTGTGTCCTTTTTGCCAGTTCCAGTGACTGATCCACTAAAATAAGGATTGAAACTGCTGATCTGATACTGACGGCTGCTTTTCCTGATTATGTTCCAGTGACTGATCCACTAAAATAAGGATTGAAACATTCCCCTAGCTTTGAAATACATTCCTGCTCAAAAGTTCCAGTGACTGATCCACTAAAATAAGGATTGAAACCCGTGTTTGCCATGTATTCCGTAAGTCCCGTGATGGTTCCAGTGACTGATCCACTAAAATAAGGATTGAAACTTCCACCGCCTGTATTATGTCAAACAACTCATCAAGTTCCAGTGACTGATCCACTAAAATAAGGATTGAAACTTCCTCCTCATTATAATGTAAATTTTCTGGCCGCCAGTTCCAGTGACTGATCCACTAAAATAAGGATTGAAACATCAACCCTAACAGGTCATTAATCTTTCTTTCAAGAGTTCCAGTGACTGATCCACTAAAATAAGGATTGAAACATAGATCCGTATTCTATCGAATTAATAAGTTTGATTAGTTCCAGTGACTGATCCACTAAAATAAGGATTGAAACTAGTTATAAGCTGCATTAATATAATCCCCAATCTTAGTTCCAGTGACTGATCCACTAAAATAAGGATTGAAACTTGTAAACCTACTAACCAAAGATTATAAAAAAGAAGTTCCAGTGACTGATCCACTAAAATAAGGATTGAAACTTATAATAGTATATCATTCACTAATAAGGACGATATGTTCCAGTGACTGATCCACTAAAATAAGGATTGAAACAACACACTATAACCTCCTTAAGTATTCTCGCCTTCAAAGTTCCAGTGACTGATCCACTAAAATAAGGATTGAAACTAGCTATATAATTAATAACCATAATATTATTATAGTTCCAGTGACTGATCCACTAAAATAAGGATTGAAACTCATCAACTTTTCTATTTAAGCCGTTAGGGGATGTAGATGTTCCAGTGACTGATCCACTAAAATAAGGATTGAAACTTGAAGGTGATAGTTATGATTTTTGGACTGGCGAAGTTCCAGTGACTGATCCACTAAAATAAGGATTGAAACTTTTGAAATGTGAGAAGTCAGGTGATTTAAATGCCTAGTTCCAGTGACTGATCCACTAAAATAAGGATTGAAACAAAAATTACACTAATGCAGAAAAATATAGACTTTGTGTTCCAGTGACTGATCCACTAAAATAAGGATTGAAACCAAGGTTAGAGTGCAGTCAGAAAGTAATCGCGGCAGAGTTCCAGTGACTGATCCACTAAAATAAGGATTGAAACATGGTTTCGAGAGGGTCTATAACTATCAAGGGAAATGGTTCCAGTGACTGATCCACTAAAATAAGGATTGAAACGGGATGCAGCCACTTGAAACTGAATGGAGCCAAGTGTTCCAGTGACTGATCCACTAAAATAAGGATTGAAACATAAGGACACCGGATCACTTGGACTCGATGCCTGGGTTCCAGTGACTGATCCACTAAAATAAGGATTGAAACGCAAGTGAAACTCACACAAATGCAGCAAAAGTTGCATCGTTCCAGTGACTGATCCACTAAAATAAGGATTGAAACCAGATGGTACAGTATATACTATTAGGTTTTTTAATGTTCCAGTGACTGATCCACTAAAATAAGGATTGAAACAAGTTTTTGCTCCCTCATATGACCTTATTAAACGCCTTGTTCCAGTGACTGATCCACTAAAATAAGGATTGAAACCCATTAAATATGTTGTAAATGGCGAATGGAGACAACGTTCCAGTGACTGATCCACTAAAATAAGGATTGAAACGGGGTTGATTCTCCTGCGAGTGTTGTAGTTCCTCGTTCCAGTGACTGATCCACTAAAATAAGGATTGAAACAAACTGCTAAAATCACCTTTCATTAACTTACTCATGTTCCAGTGACTGATCCACTAAAATAAGGATTGAAACGTGCTGCCAGAAACTGTTTTAGAAACAGTTTTTGAGTTCCAGTGACTGATCCACTAAAATAAGGATTGAAACATATCATCTAAGTTATTTGATATAGAAGGGATTTCGGTTCCAGTGACTGATCCACTAAAATAAGGATTGAAACAATCCAATCAGACATATTTCTATAAGGAGAAATGAAGGTTCCAGTGACTGATCCACTAAAATAAGGATTGAAACGCCTTATTATTTTCTTTTTCCTGACTTTCTAATATTGTTCCAGTGACTGATCCACTAAAATAAGGATTGAAACACTACATCATCAACTTCAATCTCGTGCTCAATTAAGTTCCAGTGACTGATCCACTAAAATAAGGATTGAAACCCTATTGCAAAAACATCTCCTTCTTCAATTATATGTTCCAGTGACTGATCCACTAAAATAAGGATTGAAACTCTTTAGGTGTGATTGTGCTCTTGATTTCTTTTGGGTTCCAGTGACTGATCCACTAAAATAAGGATTGAAACTTGCAAATTATATCACTAATAAGATTGTTAGTAACTGTTCCAGTGACTGATCCACTAAAATAAGGATTGAAACATAGTAAATTCTTCATTATAATAATCAATTGAGAATGTTCCAGTGACTGATCCACTAAAATAAGGATTGAAACGAGGAGTAAAATCTCCTCTTTTTTTCTGCTACCTTGGTTCCAGTGACTGATCCACTAAAATAAGGATTGAAACTATGCTATACCATTTCAGCATCTCAATTAATCTTTCGTTCCAGTGACTGATCCACTAAAATAAGGATTGAAACAAGTTTTTTGCTCCTTCATATAATCTCATTAAACGCGTTCCAGTGACTGATCCACTAAAATAAGGATTGAAACTTGAGTACTTCTTTGTTTTATGACCTAATATTTGGTTCCAGTGACTGATCCACTAAAATAAGGATTGAAACAAAAGATGGAAGAGAGGTGAATTATAATGAGTTTAGTTCCAGTGACTGATCCACTAAAATAAGGATTGAAACAGGAGTGGTATATTATGTTAAAAAGATTAAAAATTGGTTCCAGTGACTGATCCACTAAAATAAGGATTGAAACTAAAAATATAGACAATAAATTGTCTGGAATAGGAGTTCCAGTGACTGATCCACTAAAATAAGGATTGAAACTTTTCGCAAAATGAAGTTCAAAAAGTCGAATCAAAAGTTCCAGTGACTGATCCACTAAAATAAGGATTGAAACTCATCTCCAATATCCCATATATGACTCCAAACAACAGTTCCAGTGACTGATCCACTAAAATAAGGATTGAAACGAAATTGACCGCAGACTTAGAACTGACAAAAGTGATGTTCCAGTGACTGATCCACTAAAATAAGGATTGAAACTTGAGGCCTGCACTTGTGATCATATTGCCACCTCCCCAGTTCCAGTGACTGATCCACTAAAATAAGGATTGAAACGCAAAATTAAGGAAAGAAGAAAGTACTACAGGGATGTTCCAGTGACTGATCCACTAAAATAAGGATTGAAACCTTTGAGGGCTGGTTATAAAGATGATGTCGGCCTTTTGTTCCAGTGACTGATCCACTAAAATAAGGATTGAAACATAGCTTAATATTTTTTTTGATCTCTTTTTGATTTGTTCCAGTGACTGATCCACTAAAATAAGGATTGAAACACTCCTTCTGGAACCTCCTGTATCTGATCAATCATGTTCCAGTGACTGATCCACTAAAATAAGGATTGAAACTTATAATGATCAATATGATCCTAAATCAGACTGGGGTTCCAGTGACTGATCCACTAAAATAAGGATTGAAACTATCTACGCAAGCGCAGGAGAATCCAAAAGAATCTGTTCCAGTTGTATATGATAATATACAGAGTTTAGAATTTGGTTGACATTGAATTCTAAAAGAACTGTAAAATTTTAAGAAAATAAAGGAAGACTACGGGATATCTATATCCAATTTTAATAGTGATTTTTACCA
>NZ_QBLR01000257.1:0-4957 GCF_003070835.1 Halanaerobium sp.
ATAAATATTCTACAAAATATTATAAAAAAATGTTGTAATTTTGTAACTATAATGCTACAATTAAACTATAATAAAATGATAATGTAATAATATAAAACAAAGGGGTGGGTATATTGACTTCCAAATTAACTTTTACTGAAATTGGAAAAAGGCTTAAAGAGGCTCGTGAGTCATCTGCTTTTACACAGTCAGAAGTTGAAGAATTGACGGGTATTAATAGAGTAACTATTTCTAACATTGAAAGAGGACAGAAAAAAATTGATTCTTTATTACTAAAAAAATTGGCTGATCTTTATGGTTATTCTTTAATGTATTTTTTAGAGGAACCGGAGGAGTTTGAGGAAATATCTATTGCTTTTAGAACTGATGGTCTTAACGATAAAGAAAAAGAAAATATAAACTGGACAAAAAAATTATTATTTAATTTCAATGATCTTCAGGAAATAATGAAAGCAGGTGATTAATTATGCCCAATTTATTAGAGCAAAAAGCCAAAATACGAGCTAATCAAATAAGAGAAAAACTTGGATTTTTTAAAGAACCGGTTACTAATATTTTTGAACTAATTGAATCATTAAATATTTTATTAACCAAAAAACCTTTAAACAACTCTTCAATATCTGCTTATTTTCTCCATTATAAAAACAACTATTTATTTTTTATAAACAGTGCCCATACTCTGGGGCGACAGCATTTTTCAGCTGCTCATGAAATTTATCATTATTATTTTGATAAAGAATTAAACGGGACTATTTGTGATACTTTTAAGTTTAAAAATCAAAGGAATGAAAGTGAAACTCTAGCTGATTATTTTGCTGTTCATTTTTTAATGCCTGAAGATGGAATATATAAATTTTTTAATATTGTTGGTGATCAAGTAATTAATATCAATAAAATTATTAAAGCGCAAAATTATTTTAAAGTTAGTTTTAAAGCGATGTTGGTTAGATTAAAAGTTTTAGAATTAATAGATGAAGATCAATATAATGAGTTTTCTAATATTCATTTAAATTCTACCTTTGCTAAACTTGGATATTCTAGAGAGTTAATTCTTCCTACAAATGATATTTATATACCTCAGAGTTATCTTGAAATATTAAATGACAATTATGAACAAAATAAAATAACAGAAAATGCTTATAAAGAATATTTAGCTGATGTTGGTTTATCAATCAAAGACATACTGGTAAAGGAGGAGGTCGAGGATATTGTTGAAGAATCCTCCTTTGATTATTGATAACTGTGTTCTAGGCAATCTTTATTCTGCTGATGGACTTTATTTACTTCCTTTATTATATTAAAGATAACATAATTATTCCAACCCATGTACTTGAAGAAGCTACTTTAAAATCTGAACTTTATACTGAATTAACAAAAATGATTGAAGAAAAAGTATTTAAAATTTATCAAATTACTAAGCTAAATGAGATTAGAAGATTTGCTAAACTTGAAAGAAGGTTTAAAGACAATGGAGAATATCAGGCAAAAGGAGAAGCTGCAGTATTAACTATCGCTGAAATTTTTTCTGGAACAGTATGTAGTGATAATCTTAGTGATTGCTATTGTCAAGCGAAAAATGTACCACCCGATTTATTTAGAACTTTGTCGAATTAAATATTACTTTAGATTGTTACTCTCACTAATATTTAAAAATTATGGTGGGAGTTTTTCATTTCACAACCGCTATTTTTGTCGAATCCATTGAATTACCTTGTTATTTAAAGTATAATAAAAGATAAATACAGATGCAATTTTTTTGCTAGCTATTGCTTTACAAACAGGGGGATATTATGAAAACTAAGGAATTAATTATAAACACTATCCGCATTATCGGGGATGTTATTTTCGTTAATTTAGCTTTTTTGCTGGCTTTTAAACTGCGTTTCATTGGGGGAATACCAGCTCAAAACTACAATGACTATTTAAATATCATTCCATACACTTCAATATTTTCTGTGCTTTTATTCCAGATGTATAACCTCTACAGCAATCAGTTAAAAAGAAGATTAGATGAAGTATTCTATACCTTTATCCCCGCAACCTTTATCATTGTCCTATTTACAGGTGCAGTTACTTATCTAACTCATTCTTTAGCCTTTCCGCGCTCAGTTTATTTAATGTCTTTTCCTGCCCTTTTTGTAATTATGGTTAGTTGGCGTTATTTAACAATTGCCTTAGAGCGCCTGATTTCTAAAAAAGAAGAGATTATTGTTGTTGGTCGGGGAGAAAATACGGCTAAATTGATTAAAAACATAGTTCATTCGATGCATAAAAGTTATAACATAAAAGATGTAATAATAGATGATCCTGATTATCTTAAAGATTTAGATTTTGTAGATTTTAATTTATCCACTGATTTAAATAATCTAGAAGAAAAATTAATGGAGATAGAGGCAGATATAATATTTGTAGCTTCCAATTTAAATGAAGCTGAAAAAAAAGATGCCTTTTATGCAGCTTTAGAGAAAGACTGGGAAGTTTCGCTGGTACCTGAATTTTATGAGATTATGCTATTCGGTTCCAGATTGGAGCAGATTGGAGAAATGCCGGTTTTTGAGATTGTTCCACCTCACAATTCTATAGGGTTTTTCTTTAAGCGTTTAACAGATATTTTTCTCGCTTCAATTGGTCTGATTTTGAGTTTGCCCTTAACTCTGCCGGCGGCTATTGCAGTAAAACTGGAAAGCAGAGGACCTCTCTTTTTTACGCAGGAGCGGGTCAGCCGCCGGGGAGAAAAATTTGAAGTCTATAAATTCAGGACAATGGTTAATAATGCCGAGAAAAATACAGGACCTGTCCTGGCGCAAAAAAATGACAGCAGAGTAACTAAAATAGGTAAGTTTTTAAGAAAGACCAGAATCGATGAGATTCCACAGCTGCTCAATGTTTTAAAAGGAGATATGAGCCTGGTTGGCCCGAGACCGGAAAGGCCACACTTTGTGGGGCAGTTTGAAAAAGAAATACCACATTATAAATACCGCCACTTTATAAAAACAGGGATTACCGGTTTAGCCCAGGTTTATGGGTTTTATGATACAGATGCCGAAGATAAACTAAGGATGGACCTCTTATATGCCAATAAGCGGTCATTTGTCTTTGACTTAAAGATCTTATTAGAAACTCTAAAAGTTATTTTTATGGGGCATAAGGCAAATTAAAAAAGTTAGATATTTAATTACCCGGTGCTAATATTCTGCAGCAGCGGGTATTTTACTACTCAGATCAAGGGAGTTGAATATAAATGGAAGTATTAGTCACCGGAGGAGCAGGTTTTATCGGCTCCAATATAGTAGATGGCTTAATTGAGGCAGGTCATCAGGTAATAGTAGTTGATAATTTAAGCACAGGTAAAAAAGAAAATTTAAATGACCAGGCTGAGTTTTATAACTTAGATCTTAGAGATCAGAAATTAAAGGAAGTTTTTAAAGAAAATGAAATTAGCCATGTTATTCACCATGCAGCTCAGATAGATGTTCAGCATTCAATAAATGATCCTCTTTTTGATGCTCAAAACAATATTTTAGGTACTATTAATCTCTTAGAGTGCTGTAGAGCATACAAGGTGAAGAAAATCATTTATGCCTCTTCTGCAGCTGTCTATGGAGAACCAGATTATCTGCCTGTAGATGAAGAACATCCAATCAAAGCAATGTCACCCTATGGTATTAGCAAACATACTCCTGAGCATTACATAAAAATGTACAATGAGCTCTATGAACTTAAATATACTATTTTCCGCTATGCTAATGTCTATGGGCCCCGACAGGATCCAAAAGGAGAAGGTGGAGTTGTTTCAATTTTTGTCGATAAGATGCTGGCTGAAGAGAGGCCGGTAATTTTTGGTGATGGTCAGCAGACCAGAGACTTTGTTCATGTCTATGATATTGTAAAGGCCAATCTGCTTGCTTTAGATAATGGAGATAATATTCTGGTTAATATCAGCACCCAGAGTAGAGATAGTGTTAATGATCTGGTAGATCATTTAAATCAGATTTTACCCTATGAGATAAAAGCTATTTATCAGGAAGCCCGTAAAGGTGATATTTTGCATTCCTCTCTGGCAAATGGAAAGGCTAAAGAACAATTAGGCTGGACTCCTGGTTATGATTTTAAAGATGGGTTAGAGCAGACAGTTGGGTATTATTCAAAATAAAGGGTGAAGATAATGACCTATTTAAAAGATAAATTGCAGCAGCAGGGATATTTGACCAGAGATCAGTTAAAAGAGTATGCTAAAAACAATGGAATTAGTTATGCTTTAGTAAAAAAAGTATTATCTGATCTGGGGATTAAAATTTATGATATTAATCCAGGTGAAAAGGAAAAATCAATTTCTGCTGGATTTGAAAACTGTGTTCTCTGTGGTAAGAAGACTAAGATTAAATCCAGTCAGGAAGTTGAGACAAGAGATTACTTTGTAAAGGGAATCGGGCAACTCTGTAAGGAATGTTATCAGGATTTATAGTTATTATTTTACAGATGACTAAATTGTCTTTTAAATTATCTATTTGCTTTAGTCAAGCGAAAAACGTACCAGCTGCTAATAATAATAATAAATAAACTTGAGAAAACTTTCACTAAAATGCAGAAAAAATTATACTGACCAATAAATATAACTTATCAAAATAAAAGAGAGAGAACTTAATTTCTGGTTGGATTTTATTAAAGCTCAAAGTGAGGAAAAAAGAGATCTTTCTGATAAAATCTTAAATATTAAATCAGCAATTGAAACAATGAGTTTAAAAACTAAAAGCTTTATGGAATTTAAACTCAGGCAGAGCTATTTTCAAAATGAGGCATTTGCTTTCGAAGACAGGTTGGCAGATACAAAAAGAAAAATGGATAGTCTGCGGGATAGACTCTATCAAATAAATAATTTTAATGATGATATCTTTGATATTTTAGAAAAATCACTTTCCTACCTCAAAGAAACTGGTGATCCTTATCTGAGAGAAGT
>NZ_QBLR01000258.1:0-4936 GCF_003070835.1 Halanaerobium sp.
ACCTATCTGAAGTTGTAACCTGGATTAAGTAGAAATTATCAACTAACCTATATAATTTTTTACCACAAAAAAGTATTTGTGAGCATATCATATAATAAAGGAGTTTCCCTGCAGATATTATGGTTAATGAAAAGAGGAAAACTCCTTTATTAGTACCGAGCTTAATTTTAACTTTGGTTTTAAATGATAATTTATTCTTTATCCTCAAAATTAAATCTGGAAACAATATTATTTAATTTTTCAACCATATCAACCAATTCTTCTGAAGCATTTACAACTGTTTGAGTTGAAGCAGCCTGTTCTTCACTGGAAGCAGCTACTTCTTCTGCATTAGCAGCTGCCTGTTCACTGACATCAGCAATCTCATCCACTGAATTTTTCACATGAACACTATTTTGATTCATTTTTTCGACTTCATTTCTTATATTAATAATTAAAGTCTCTAAATCTTCAGCTTCATTTGTTATTTTTCCAAAAGAGGAAGCTGTTACATTTATTGCCTCCACACTTTCCTCTACGGCTTCTTCATTTTCATCCATATTTTCTACCGCTTTTTCAACATCTTTTTGAATTGATTTAATTAATTTAGCTATATCATCAGTTGCATTAGACGACTGTTCTGCCAGCTCTCTAATTTCTTCTGCCACTACTGAAAAACCTCTTCCAGCTTCTCCTGCTCTGGCAGCTTCAATAGCAGCATTTAAGGCTAAAAGATTTGTCTGTTCAGAAATTCCATTGATTAAATTAACTATTTCACCTATTTTTTCTGAAGACTGACCTAATGAATCAATAGCTTCTGCAGTTGTTTTAGTATTATTTTTAACCCGAGAAATACTTTCTTCAGAACTATTTAGAGCCTGATTACCCGATTCAATATTATTCATTACATTTTCAGATCTTTCTGTCATATTATCAGAATTTTGATTAACGGACTTAATCTGTTCTCTTAGTTCTGCAATAGTAGCAGATGTTTCTTCAACCTGAGCTGACTGTTCCTCCGCTCCAGAAGCCACAGTCTGCATTGCATCACCAATTTCTTCAGCAGATGCTGACAATTCTTCTCCAGTTGCGGTTAATTCCTGGCTGGAAGCAGATAGATTATTTGACATATCCATCATATCTCTAATCAAGTCGCGTAGTACATCTGCAAATTTATTAAACCAGGCACCCAATTTTTCTATTTCATTTTTATTTACTTCTTTATAGACTTTACATTCAGTACAGTCTTCATATTCTCCAGTTGTTATTTTAGGACAGTGTACTTCTTTACCAAACTCAGGTGCATAAGATCCTACATCAAACCAGCAGGTTACACCATCTCTATCAAAATCAGGACAGCTTTCTTCACCACAATCCATAATTTCTGAGCACTTTACTGTTTTAATTGGATATGAAACATTTAAATTACCAAGTGCTAAAGCAGCAAACATACCTTCAAAATCTTCTAAGGGATCAAAGATCTTCTTTGAAATATAGAAAGTAATAATTAAAGTAATTAAAATTCCAATCAGAGCAAAAATAATAACATTTCTGGCCAGTGTATTTAAGCTATTTACTAACTGACTGCGATCAAAAGCAGCTTTGAAATATCCGCTCACTTTTCCCTGATAATCTTTAAACGGTAGTAAAAGAAGATTACTTTTACCTCGACTTTCAATAATAGTTTCCCCTTCTTCTAAACGGGAAATTAGCTGTCCACTAACTTCATAAGGATCATTATCTTCTGTACTTGCTATCCAGCTGCTGCTATCTTCTTCCCAGCTTATATTCTCCTTATCTGTAAGGGAGTAAAGATAATAATCACCATTAAATTGTGTTTTGATTTCTTCTAAAAAACCTGAGCCCAGACTTGACCCTAATTCAACAGTTCCCAAATGTTCCCCCTGATATTCTATAGGAGAAACTACCCGTAAACCATATCCTCCTCTCCCTTCTTCAATTCCAGAAACTAATTTTTTATTTTCATTTGCCTGATTGACTGTAAAACGGAAAGATGAAAGATTATCTCCATATTTTTCTAGATTATGTAACCTTAAAAAAGAAGTTGAGTCAGGTAGGTGAAAATGAAATTGAGCCATTTCTTCATTTATGTCCTGGTAAGATTCTAAAAGCATTTCTTTAAGCAGTTCCCTATTTCTCTCAGCAAATGCCTTTTGAACTGCAGTATTTTTAGCAACCAAACTGATTGCAATTTCTCCCTCTTCCTGCATGTCGTTTAATTTTATCTTCATTGTTGTTGAAATTGCATTAATTTTTTCTTTTTCCTGTTCTTTAATCACTGCTGACATGTTAGAATAAATAAAATAGCTTAAAACCGAAATTATGATTATCATACTAAGACTGATAGTTAAAAGTAGTAAATTCCTTAATGATAAATTTATTTTTTTCATAACTTTCCCCCTTTTTTGGCAATCCTATATCCTTAAATTACATCAAAATTTTAAATATAATTTATAATTTACTCTGCTTTTTAAAATAACGATTCCTATTTATATAATTCATTGGATGTTTCTTTTAATAAATAAAACAACCTTTTCTCATTAATTTTTTCTCTAAAATCTTGATAATAATCACTGGCATTCTTCTGTTTCTCTATTCGTAATTGGTTAATCTCATTATAATTTTCTAAAAGGGTTGCTACGATATCTTTATCAATTTTATTACTGAGACTCATTTCTGTCAAAATCTTTTCAACTTTATTTTTTTTCATGCCCTTTCTGTAAGGCCTATCTTCAGTAATTGCAGTAAAAATATCTGCCACTGCCATAATTCTTTCACTTAAATTTAAATCCTTTTTATCAAGTTGAAATGGATACCCAGTACCATCTAACTTTTCATGGTGATAAGCTGCCATATTTCTAATTTTATCTAATTTGGGACTGGTAGATAGTGCCTGGTAAGTATAATATGTATGACTCCTTAAAATGTTCCATTCTTTCTTTGTAGGCTTTCCCTTTTTATTCAAGATTTCAGTTGGTACCATTAATTTTCCAATATCATGTAGGTAAGCTGCAGCCTTAATTTCTTTACATTCTCTTTTACTGTAATTATACTTTTCTGCTAAAGCAGGTGCTACTGCAGCAAGTCCCTGAGAATGAGCAGCAGTAAAAGGACTGCGAAAATCTGTAATATGACTGATTAATTTGGATACATTAATTAATTCATCCAGATCCATCTTCCAGTCAATATCTTCGAAAAAGTTATCCAGCTCCTTACTTATCACTTTCTCAGAAATTATATCCAGGCAAAATGCTTCATTTTCTATTAGTTCTGGAAATAATTTTAGACACTCAGGACAAAATCGTTCTTTATTGTTCTCAATAACTTTTTTTATATGATTAACCTGATTTAAAACTGATTTACCATCTGAAATTAAAACGACTATTCGATCTGCAAGATGGATAATATTGCTTAACTGATTTTGATTATTAGAATAATCATGGTGATGATATCTAATAATATCAGCAATTTCAGGGTCAAAACAGTTTTGCTCAAGCAGTTTATATCCTACTTCAGCATGAAAATTATTTTCATCATCAGAATTTAAATCCTGATATTCCTGATCTAAATAAAATATACCTAAATCATGAAGCAAAGAAGCTGCAATTAATTTTTTCATTTCTTTGATGTCTAAACCTAACTTTAAGCCAAATCTATAGCTTACATAAGCTACTTTTTTATGATGGCCAACTAAAGTTTTACTGATTAAATCCATTGCATAACTTAATGACTTTATAATGTTATAAAAATTATAATTCTCCTTCATATTACTCGCACCTCTCCTAATTTTTCATAAACTCAATAAATTGTTTCACCTTATTTTCTCCCTTTATTAATATACATCTTCTGGTCCGCCTTATTAAAAACCTCACTTAAGCTCTGATGACTATCTTCCATTACTTCAAATCCTAGTGAAATAGATAAAGGTTTTACCAGTTTTTCACCCTTATTAAATTCATTAATATTTTGTTGTAGTCGCTGACAGAAATTTTCCGCTTCTTTATGATTAGTTGTTGGTAAAATTATTGCAAATTCATCTCCACCAATGCGAGCAATTATATCCTCTGTTCTAGCAGTTGACTTTAATATCTCTGCGGTATTAATTATATATTGATCACCCATTTTATGACCGTAATTATCATTAATAACTTTGAGTCCATCTAGATCAATAATGACAATTGTGATTGGATATTTCCGTGAAGACTCAAGTCGTTTTAACTCGTTTTCGAAATATCTTCTGTTATACAAGCCAGTTATATAATCATGTAAAGAAAGATATTCAATGTTGTTTTTTTCTTCTGTAATGATCCTTTCTTTTTCTTGCATAAGGGAATTCATTTCTTTTAAATGTTTCGTTTTATTTTCAACTAAAGCTTGAACTTTAAAGCTCCTATAAGATAATATGTAAGTTATAATTGCTAATAGAAATATAATACCAAAAAGTACCTTTCTAAACATTATTAAATTATTTTCAATCGACTTATTCCAGCCTTTATTTGGGATACCTGCTATAATAAACTTTCCCCCCTGGTATGATAAAGTTAAATTCACTGGATTTTTTTCAAATATATTATTTTCTCCAAAAAATACTTCTTCTTTTCTTTTTAGTGCTATCTTTAGAGAGGAATTTTCATTTTTTAATTTCACATATTCATAAATTGGGCTCATATCTAAAGCCATAGTTACTAAACCCCAAAAATTGTTATTTTTATAAATAGCCTTTCTTAAGATAATTCCGTCTCCTCCCTGTCTTAGTTTATAAGGACCACTTGCAACAGGTTTTTTGCTATCAATTGTTTCATTTACAGCTTTTCTAACTTCAGGCCTTTTATCTTCTAATAAATTATGCCCTACAGCCTCTTTATTATTTTTAATGGGATAGACATATTTATTTACTCCTTCAGGAGCTATAATAAGATTTCTTATTCCAGAGTTT
>NZ_QBLR01000259.1:0-4870 GCF_003070835.1 Halanaerobium sp.
ATTTTGATATTATTCTAATTTTGATTACAATTTTTGTTATGATTGCTGCTTTCATCATAACTTTAAAAATCCAGAATTCAAAAAAATAATTTTATTGAACAGCTAAGCTTATCTAAAGATATTAAATAATTAACCGACTTCTGATAAATATTAGATAAAAGACCGACATAAAAAGTAATGTATTAAAACCCAGGCAGAAAGGACTGATGAAGATGCTTATTCAGGCAACAGCTAAATTAAGAGATGAATTAAATTTGGAAGAACTTGAACAAAAGGAAAGGCCGGATTTGTTTTCCTGGCATGCCAATTTTCTTAGAATTAATCGGCGAAAAACAGTCATTTTAAATAATGATGCCTCTAATTATACGGTAGTTCTTTATGGAATGAAAAAGGAGGATTTTCTTAAATTTTCAGAGCGGGTTAAAGAAGGAATTAGAAGGGCTTTTAAACTTGAAGGGATCAAAGACAGTTTAATAAATAAATATTTGAGTGAGTTTGAAGACTTTACTTTTCAGAAAGCAAATAATAGGAGTTACATAGGTAGGTTAAATTATTCCTGCAAAATGACAGAACGATATGCAGATAGATTTAATTTTAATCAAAAAGAAATTTATCAGTCTGAAATAGCAAAAAAAATTAGCGATATACCGACCAAAGGAGATAATGAATACTTTTATCCTAATGAGCGTTTAAGAGAAAAATTAGCTGAATATTATGGCGAAGATGATATTATTAAGACAGAAGCTGCGATTTTGAAAGTCGAATTAGAACTGGGAGAATATGAAGCCTGGAGAAAGGTGATTGTTCCGTTAAATTATAATTTTCATCAGCTTCATAAAATTCTTCAGAAACTCTATAACTGGCAGGGTTATCATCTGCATGAGTTTTTTATCTACAGTGAAGAAAAAGATGATACAAAGTGCTGGAACCAGTCTGAATACCATAAAGATGGTTATAAAGCTAGCTTAAACCTGACAATGAATCAGGAGAATTTAGAATACAACAAAAATGAGTTGAATTTTGAAGCTGAAGATTTTGAACTTGCAGTAGAAAATGAACTTAAACTTAAAGATGTTCTTCCCGCAAGAATTAAATATATTTATGACTTTGGTGATTTCTGGCATCACTATATTGAAACTGAAGAAATTTTAAAAGATTATAAATCAAATAAACCGACACTTCTGGAAGGGGAAGGAAAAGCACCTCCGGAAGATGTAGGAGGACCTGGTGGTTTTAGTGAATTTATGGGAATTATTTCAAATCCTGATTATGAAGATTATGAGACTATGCAGGAATGGGCTGAAAGCCAGAGGTTTAAAGAATATGATCCTAAAAAAATACAGTCTGATTTAGATTTCATCTAGATTAAGATTTACACATTTTATTGAATCAGCTTTCATTCTTAAAAAGGGAGGAAGCTAAAAATGAATGGTTACAGCAAAAAAACTAAAAATGAAATTAGGAGGCTGACAGGTCTTGCTCATGAAAGAGAACTAGAAAAAGCTTTAGCTGATCTCAATTTAAAATTTAAGCAGTGGGAAAATGAAGAACTGGATTCTTTTGAATTGGATGATGAGATACATCATTTTCATAATAAAACTTCTAGAGAAATCTTCAAAAAATATAACAGCTTTGATATGAAGGATCATTATGTTGCTATTGCAATTGCAAAAGGTATTATTGATAAAGATGAGGTTGATCCAGAAACCTATCAGGAACTTGAATTATTAATTGAGAAAATAAAGGACAGTGATTATTTCTAATTGGAGGAATATAAATGGCTGCACCTAAAAGAAAAAGATATAATAAAAAACAGAGACTCGCTGCTGCAAAAAAATGGATTCCTAAATATGAAGGGGAAAATCTGGTTAAAGGTTACAGCAAGTGGTTTGGCGTTGACAAAATTTGTGCGATAAATGAACTGGAACTGCTGGGCCATGAGATAGATTCAGAATATAAAGAGCAGATTTATAAACTTGAAATAGAGAAAGAAGATGCAAAAAAGGCTAATTTTGATGATCCAGGTGATTTTGAAGTTGAACATTTCAATACCTGGCAGGATAGTGATTATTATTTTATAGCCGGCTATACTTCAGGTGGTGTTCCATATGGGATAACCTGGGAGGAATATGAGAGAAAATACAAGGAAGATGAAGAATTTGATGATAGTATTTCCAATGATGAAGATAATGATTTTGATGTACCTTTTTGATTATTATTATCAAGAATAGGGGTGTTAAAATATGACACTAAAAGTTGATTTAAAAGATGTTTTAGAAGCATTAGAACTTAGAACCAGGGAAAGTAATTATTTTTATTATAAAAAAACTGGTCAAGTTTTCATGATGATGGATGATGAATTGAGAGCCGGAGAGGAAGATCCTGACCTTGATAAATTTCCAGAATGGCAGCGGGAGAATATTAAAGCTGCAGTAGATATTATTTCAACTGATGACTATATAAGACTTCCGGATGACTATGAAATTGATGACTATAGCATTATGGAAGATTTTTGCTATTCAATCGAAGATGAAGAACTGAGAGAAGAACTCCTTTATGCTATTCGAGGAAACGGTGCTTTTAGAATGTTTAAAGATAAGATTTATCAATATGATCTAGAAGATCAGTGGTATGATTTTAAAGATAAGAGATATAGGAAAATAGCAATTGAGTGGTGTGAAGAAAATAATATTAAATATAGAAAAAAGTAAATGGATATTTAGGAGAGATATTTATGGCTGTACTTGGTAGAAATGATACCTGTCCCTGTGGCAGTGGTGAAAAATATAAAAAATGCTGTATAGATAAAGAAAAACTAAACTTTGAAGATCCTAAAAAAAGTATATACTTAGAGGATATTAAGAAGTTGGACACGCATACTATAATTTCTAGACTCAAATATTATAGGATAGATTTTAATTTTGATGAATTTATAGAGAATATTGATAATTATTATTCTGCAGCCAATCTGTCAGATGATTGGTATCAGAAATATCAGATTACTGCAGACGGTAGAGAAGAAGATTTCATCTGGATGGCTGCCTGGGTTTTATGGAATAGACTCACAGATAGTAAAGATTGTGATGAAGAATTAGATGAAAAAATAGAAGAAGGATATAATATGTTAAGTAAAAATAATCAGGAGGAAGCCAGTAGTATCTGGCTTGATGTCTGGGAAGACTTTAAAAATAGAATTGAAAAAGAAGGACATAACAGTTTGGAAGAACTAAATAGAGTTTTTGAAAGTGATCTATTTTTGTCAAACTGGATTACTGATTTAGAAATGAATCTTCATGATTTAGGTCTGAAAAATAAAGATTATTTTAAAAAGCAGATTAAATTCTGTCGAGATTTTCTCAATTTATTACCTGAATCTAAAGATTATCTTATTCAATCAATAAGTAAAGGAGAAGCTGCAGCCTATATTCATCTTGGCGAAACTGAAAAAGGTGATATAAAATTTGAAAGGATTCTTAAAAAGTATCCAAATTGGACCTGGGGATATATTTACTGGGGGGATCAGTATGTCTTATTAGATGATTCAGCATCTAATAAGAGGAAAGCTGAACAGATTTATAAACTTGCACTACAAAATGGTGATATTAAAAAGATGGAAGACATCGATATCTTGAAAGATAGAGTGAAGGAAGTTGCAAATCATTAATTGGAGGTACTAATAAATGGTCCTTCTCATATTTTCTAGGGATAGACTGCTTCTGATTTGTAATCTTCTAAGCTAAAAATTCACCTATTAATCGGTGAAATCAAAAATATGAAAGTTATTAAGGTGATAGAAATGGCCGCTAAAAAGATAGATCTGATCACAATTAAAAATAATAAACTTTCTCTAAATATCAAGGGTAAGCCCCTGCATCCTGATCACGAAAAGGAGTTTCCGGAGAAAAATAGAGCTCAGGCTGCCTGCAGCTTTAGCTCAACTTTAGCAGATGACTTTGCTTTTAAATATCACGACCCGGAAATAAACGAGCTCAAACTGAGCCAGTTCAACTCCATTAAAAACTATCCCCTCTTTTTTGAATATCAAAACTATGATTTTTACATAGAAGCTGAGATGCCAATTGAGTTCTACCATCCGAATCGTGAAATCAGGGAATCTCTTTCCCATCCCAATGACAATCATAATGTTCTTTACGGCAGCATCAACTTCGGCAGTGATATCGGTTATTCTGAATTTGAGATCAGAAGTAAATCTCAGGTCATTTTAACTCTCAAACTGGAAGTTTTCCCAAGTAAAATTGACTACCAAAAGGACTACAACCAGCTTTTAGAAGAAGTCAATAAGGAAGTATATAATTTAGCCTACGATTTTTTGCGGAAAACCTATCAGGAGATGAAGATTTCTGAAAAGCAGAATATTACCGAAGCTGAATTTTTTGTGATTATTGAAAATATCTTTGATGATCTATTTAAAGCTCTAAAAAGAGTAGAGGAGTCACCACACCACCGGATTATTAGGAAGCGAAATGTCAGACCTGCCTCCAGAGTCAAAAAGGTGGGCCGCCAGAGCCTCAAGTGGCTCAATAAAAACAGCCGCCACTATGACAAAGAATTAAAGCTGCCGGAAAAGATGCTGGCAGTGGAGAAGAAGCTGAGTTATGATAATTTTGAAAATAAGTTTATAAAATGGAGTTTTTCAGAACTGATTAAAAGGCTCAAACATTTTAAAGCAAACTACCGCAGTTCTAAAATGAATCCGGATCAGGATTTGATTAATCAAATCGATAAGATGATCAGAAAGCTTAAATTAAAGCTCAAGCATTCATTCTTGGCTGAGGTGGGTGAGCTGCAGAAGATTGATTCGATTTCTTTGGTGCTGCAGATGGCCCCCGGCTACAAGGAATTATATAAA
>NZ_QBLR01000260.1:0-4866 GCF_003070835.1 Halanaerobium sp.
CTATCATTTCAATAAAATCGACAAAATTAGCATATTACTCCATCTATAATTACATACGTATTGTCAAAAAATAATTTAATTTATATAGTCAAAACCCTATTTTAACAGGGATTTGAGCCTAAATACTTGTCTCCTCTTTTTGAGATATATTTAAGTTGGCGTATCTTTAGCTATTTATTAGCATTTTCAGCTTAAACAGGTGCATGTAATGTAGGTCTAACCCCTAAACATGGAGAATATGTTTGTTAATCTAGCTCATTCCTAGTTAATATATACTTTTATATCATCCCATTTACCAGTGGAGTCATATTCAGCTCCATCTTTAACTAAAATACCGGCTGAAACTAATTTTTTATTTGATTCCTCTTCCACTAATTCAATCCCATTTTCTTTTAACTTTTTTAAATCTGGCAAACAATCTTTATTTAAGCCTTTCATTTTATAAATAGCAATTATTTTATCCCGTAATTCCTCAAGTGTTTGATGATCAACCCGATGAGCAGTTTCAGTCCAAAAATGTGCTTCTTGATTTAACATACTATAATTATAATTTTCTTTTATATCAGATAACAATTCTTGTAAAGGCTGAATTATTTTTTTAGAATTAATGACAGACTTCAACAACTGAGATAACCCATATTTTCTCATTTCATCTTTAAAAGGTACATTTATCTTTTTCTCTTCAGCTATATCATAAACAGCATTTTCTAATGCAATCCGCATATATAATAACGCATTTCTACAGTCTTTTTTTAAGTTAAATTATTCTTAAAATAGTTTTAACTGTATTATCTCATTACCAATATTATACTGTGATTATATGTAAATTACAAGACTTATTGTCTAATAAATTATCATTCCCTCTTCTAATCCCCTCTTTATACAATATAGGTATTATTTAGAAAAACCTACAAACCACCCTTAAAATTTTTTCCAGAAGATGCTATAATATCTAATATAAATTTTAGTTAAGATTAAGTATCACTATCAATCCAGGAGAAAGGAGGATAAGCTAAATTTTTTAATCCAAATTGTGAAAATATTCTAAAAAGAAAGGATTATACTATGACTTATCAAAAAGTACAGACTAATTTCTGGATAAATAACAAAGTAAGAAGCTGGGATTTTAAAACAAGGATGATCGCCCTCTATCTGCTTACAAATCAGCATCGGATTTCCGAAGGGCTTTACCGTCTTCCTCTAAGCTACATAGCTGAGGATTTGCAGTTAAAAGTAAAAGACATAAAAAAAGCAATTGAACGTTTAAGCAGAGATCAATTTATCAAATATGACAGAGATAATTCTATGATTTTGATCATCAATGCTTTAAAGTATCAACCATTACAGAATATTAATCACATTAAGGCAGCAGTAAATAAACTAGAATCTTTACCCGTTTCTCCTCTGCTGGGAGAATTAATTAGGCTGGCAGAGTGCTATAATCCTAAGTTCTATAATTTTCTCAAAAAAGAAAGTAAGGAAAAAGGATTTCTCAAAAAGCCTTTCGGTCAGATAAATAAAAAAGCTACAGAGAAAAATAAGGGGCTTCAAACAAATGGTAACAAGCCCCTTAAAACAAAATGTTTTGATTCTCAAGCTCTAGCTCAGGCTCTTACTCCAACTCCTGCTCAAACTCAAGCTCAAGTAGAAACAGATGCTGACAAAAATGCAGAAATAATTTTTCTGAACAAAACATTCGACAATAATAATTTAGATAAAGCAGCTGAACTTACAGGTTACTTAATCAGTTTAATCCTTAAGAATAACTCCAGGGCCTCTGTCCCAAAAAAAGAGCTGGCAGATTCCCGCTTCAAAAAGTGGGTTAAAGAAATTGATAAACTTCACCGTCTGGGTCCAGTAGGAGCTAAAAAAGTGAGAATAAAGGTTACAGCTTTGCAGAGATTAAAGCAATTATTGACTTCTCCCAGCAGGATCAGTTCTGGAAAAGTAATATTTTAAGTACTAAAAAGCTGAGAAAACAGGTGATTAAGCTGGAAAACAAACTGAAAAGTTCTAAATCTAATCCCACCTCTCAAAAAACAGCTCAATTAAAAAAGATTTATCTAGAAGCAAAGGAGGAAGAGCAAAATGAAGAAAAGTGAAATCATTAAAATCCTAAGCTATTTAAATAACTGTTACAGCAACCGCTTTAAGTTTCCCAAGCCAAATGATGAAGACGGCACTAAATTGATGGTGGAAGTCTGGCATGACCTTTTAAAGTATTATCAGTATCAGCTGGTAGTGGCTGCAGTTAAGAAATTGATTATCAATCGGCCCCAGTGGCCACCTACTCCTGGAGAAATTGTTAAGGAAGTAGAAATACTAAAACTACCTGATGAGGCTAAAATAACGGCTGGAGAAGCCTGGTATCTAGCTTTAAAAGCTGTTCGTAAGTATGGCTACTATAATTCCATTGAAGGAATGGCATCTCTTCCGGAAAGTGTTAAGGAAGCTGTCCGCAACTTTGGCGGTTTTGCCGCTTTATGTCACAGTGAAGATAACGAATATGTTAAAAGCCGTTTTCTTAAAATCTATCAGGAAGTTAATTCAAAGAGAAAGGATACTGCTTATCTGCCCCTTCCTTTTAAAGAAAAATTACTTTTAATCTCAGAAGAAAAAGAGGTGCAGTAAATGTCTGACAAAAAATATACAGAAGAGGAATTATATCAACTGCTCTTTGAGAAAGCTGAAGCGATAGAAAAAGTTCCGGGTGTAAGAGAAATTAATAGTGATCCCAGGCTGCCTAATTACGAAGTGTTTAAAGAATGCTTTGGTAATTTTAGAAAGTCATATAAGTTAAAAGAACTGGTTCAGGAATTCAGTCTGTTAAATAAGATGAATGGCTGTTACTGCCTGGACTGCACAAAGAATCCTGAGAAATGTAAATTGAGTCCTTTAACCTGTAAGTCAAAATATACAGAAGAAGAATTGAAACCTTATTTTGAGCTATTTGATACAATAGTTTTTTAATCACTCCTGCAGCCTCTTTTTTAAGGGGCTGCTCCTTAAAGCTAAAGTTTCTTTTCTTTTTGAAGTTTTCTCAAATCTGCTGATTCAATGTTGCTGAGTAAAATTAGAGTGTCTATTGATTCTTTAAGACCTCTAAGCAGTGATTCAAAACGCAGCAGTAGATAAATTGAGAGAACCATGGGAAAACCATAAGAACTGATTAATTCAAATAACTGTTCCATATAAATTAACCCCCTCCTGAACTAATGTTTGATTTAATGATATCATCTTAGTTTAGAAAGAGGAAGTGTGGTTTGTTATTGAATTATCTTGTTGACTCAGCCTTATCCCAGACAGCTTTGTTTTTTCCTAAAAAGCTTTTAATAACAGCAATTAACTGAGCTGTTATTGTCATAGTATAAAAATATGGTAAATAGAATAATTTTGATTTTAGCTTAGTTACAGCACCAATGAAAGCCAAAAGATAAAAGGAGACCTGCCCTATTAATGCCAGATTATAGATCCAATGTTGATTCCATAAATAAAAGTTGCTGACTAATAAAAATAGATGCAGTAAATATAGGGAATATCTCAAAGTCCTATGGGAAAAATAGAAATAACTAAACCAGCCTGTTTTAAAAGGATTATATTTCGAAAATCTCTCAAAAATATTCCAGGGTAGACCTCTAAACATCCTTACTTTTCTTTTAAACTCATCTCCAGTATTTTCGCCGGCCTTCTCATAAGCAATTGCTTCTTTTTGATACCTTGCCTTTTTGCCTTTCAAAACCATAACAGTTGGCATTGTTCCATCATGACATCTAATTGGCTTTAAATCTTCATAATCTGATTTTCTAATAGCATAAATTGCTCCATTACCTGCTGTTACCGATGCAATATTGGATTCCCATTCCCGCATTTTAAGATCATAATTCCAATAAGTACTTTCTGATTCAGCTGTTATATTATCATAATCATTAACATACTGTAATCCACCACAGATATAGCCGATAGATTGATCTTCAAATCCCGAAATTAACTTTTTAAGAGAATCTTCTTCCCAGATAGTATTGGCATCAGAAAAAGCTATAATTTCTCCGTTTGCAGTTCTTACAGCTTCATTTTGAGCATTGGTTTTACCTTTTCGGTCTTTTACTATATATAATTTTAGCTTAGGAATATCTTTCCCTTGATGTTCTGCTATAAATTCTTCTACAATCTGATTAGTATTATCATCACTATTATCAGAAGCAACTATTATTTCTAGTTTTGAAGAATCATAATTTAAACTGATAGCGTTTTCAAGTTTCTTTTTGATTACCTTTTCTTCATTATGAGCTGCAATTATAAAAGATATATTGGGATATTCTTTTAATTCTTTATTTAGTTTTTCTTTTGAAAATATTTTATTAAAAACAGCTAATGATACAGGATAAAATATAAAACTGTGTAATATTAATATTAATGATAACCAGAAAATTATTTGCATTATTTTTCTCCTTGCTTTTTCTGAAAAGATTTTAAAAAGTGCCAGCTTGAAGGATGTGACACTTCAAAAACAGTTGTATCTTTAAATATTTTAGTAATCTCTTCTGTTACATCTGAAGTTGCAGCATTAATTATAAAGTCAGCTTCAATCTCATTAATCGTTTTTTTGAAATCATTTTTTAGTACTTCAAATAATTTCTTCCAAACTTTGATTTTTAAATTTTTTATCATTCCAGCATTATGTATTTGAGCAAGTGAAGTTTGATATGGAACAGGATTAACAAATAAAATATTATATTTATTGTTGGTTTTTAAATGTAAGCCAAGATTATTTAGAATGGGTAAAACATATTTCACAAAATACTTTTTAAAATTATTACCTGTAGTTCCAACCGCTGGAGCAATCGCCTGAAAATCAGAATCATATTC
>NZ_QBLR01000261.1:0-4857 GCF_003070835.1 Halanaerobium sp.
CTATTTTTTTATTCAAAAAAATTTGAACTAGATTTACTGTTTAAAGACTATCATAACTGGATTCGGTATTTTTACTTGCCGAATTCAAGTTTAAATAATAGTTAATAAATGAGTAGCTGCATAGACTAATGAAAACCGGCGGGGTTAAAGCTCAGCCGGTTTTTTGCATTTAACTGTATTAAAATTTACGAAAACACCAATTCCAAGCAAAGTTATCAACTTTGACTGTAAATACAAGCTCAGTCGTCTTAGAAGTCAATTTAAGCTGAATTTGAACTCTGCCAGCACTTTACTTTTTCTTCTAATAATACGATAATTATTATCAATAAGGAAATAAGAATATAATTTGTATTTTAAGGAGAAAAAGAAAATGAAGATTAATAAACTATCAATCAAGTACAAAATTTTACTGCTGGTGACAATCGGGATTATTCTCTTAACAGGGGGAATAATTTATAGAATTCAGGGAGTTGCTTCCAGTGAGGCAAATCAGGCGGCAGTGGTCAAAGCAGTTTCGGATTTAGAACTGGGTTATGAGATTATCGACTCAAAGTTTCCAGGTCAATGGGAGCTGAGAGGAGATCAGTTATATAAGGGAGAAACATTAATTAGTGCTAATAATCAGCTGGTTGATCTGATCGGAGAGCTTTCTCAGGGAAATATTGTGACAATCTTTGCTGGTGAGATAAGAACTGCCACCAATGTCTTAGAAAACGGCAGCAGAGCAGTAGGTACTCGAGTTTCAGCTGAGGTTAAAGAAAAAGTTTTTAATGGGCAGCGCTTTACCGGAGCAGCAAATGTGCTGGGGAGAAGCTATCAGACAGCATATATGCCTTTAAGAGATGAAGATAATCAAATTGTTGGTATCTGGTCTTTAGGTACATCTACTGACTTTGTCGAAACAATGAAGTCAGGGATCACCTTTTCGACAGCTACCTTTGCTTTGATTGCAGGTTTTATATTTCTTGCAGTGGTTTTTGTCTTTGTTCTTAAAATGACAGAGCCCCTTAAAAACTTAAGCAGCTATGCAGGGGAAATTGCAGCTGGGAATTTAACTTTTGAAATTAAAAGTAATTATCTAAAAAAAGAAGATGAAATTGGAATTCTGGCAGCTTCTTTTAAAAAGATGAGAGATAATTTAAAAAATCTAATTGGAAACATTGATGACAGTATTGATGAACTGAGTGACTCCAGTCAGGAGTTAACTGCCACCGGAGAAGAACTTTCAGCTTCAGCAGAAGAGGTTGGAAACTCCATTCAACAGATTGCCTCCGGGGCAGAGGAACAGTCGGCTCAAGTGGAGGAAGTTTATTCTATTTTTGAAAGACTGGTAGAAAATATAGATCAGGTAAGTCATAATTCTGATTTGATGGCCGGGCAGTCAAAAGAGGTGATGGAAAATATTCAAAAGGGAGATAGCTCCTTAAAAAGTTCGGAAAATAGTTTTAAAGCAGTAAATGATAATATTAGAGAAACTTCAGAGCTCATTAATTCACTGGGAGATTCTTCAGAAGAAATTGGAGAGATTATTAATTTAATCGATAATATTGCCGCTCAGACAAATCTGCTGGCTTTAAATGCAGCGATCGAAGCAGCTAGGGCCGGGGACGCCGGCAGAGGATTTTCGGTGGTAGCCGATGAGATCAGGGAACTGGCAGAACAGTCAGCAGCCTCTACTAAAAGCATTGCTGAGCTGATTGCCTCAATTCAAAAGGGAATCAAACAGACAGTAAATAAAATGAAAGAAAATGAACTGAAAGTAGAAGAAAGTGTAATAAATATTAATAATACCGCTGAATTATTTAATCAAATTACTGCAGCCTCCAAAAATCTAGATCAGCTGGTCCATGAGATTGATCAGATGACCAGAGAAATGAATAATGACAGCCGGGGAGCAAAGAATTCTGTTAAAGAAATTGCTGTGGTCAGTGAGGAAGCTGCCTATAATGCGGAAGGAGTTGCTGCTGCAAGTGAGGAGCAGTCAAAATCAACAAAGATAATTGCCGAAGCTTCAGAGGATTTAACTGAGCTGGCAAAAAATCTTTCAGCCTTAATTAAGAAGTTTAGAATTAAATAAGTGATAAAATTAAAGTATCAGGATTCTTAATAAGCTTAAGTTTCCTGATACTTTTCAGTATTTAAGATGAAAAAGCTGAAGTTTTTATTGATCATTAAGATTTAAACTTAATTGATTTTTTTTAATAGCTTCATCTTCTCTTTTTATTTCTACTTTTAAAAATTCTTTTCTAAGTTCTGTAATAGTACTTTTGTCTTCTATATTTAAGCTGTATCCATCATTAATACTTTCATAACTAAAATCCTCAATATTTTGAGCTAATGTAGATATGATTTTATTAAGATAAATCCAAGCTTTATTCCGAATAAATCTTTTAGTTTCAGCATTGCTCCAGGTGTTCCAGATTTTAATCACATTTTCAATAATATCTGTTTCTATATCTAAAATTATTTCTCCATTATTATCTGAATAATTAAGTTGTCCCAGGAAAACAGCGTTTTATGGCGGTCTAATTCATCCTTTTTTTCAGCAGAATGTTTATTAAAATAACTGAACAATTCTTCTCTGGATTTATAATAACTCATATTTATCTCCCCTTTCTTAGATTGCTACTCTAATTATAATACATCTGTTTGTTAAAACAACTACCAGTATAAAAAAATTTCCAAAAAGAGGTTTTGAATGGCAATTTAAAAAAGGAAACAAATAAAATAAGTCATTTTAAGCTATAAAACAGAGTAAATGGCATCTAATCATCTCTAATCACAATAAATAACCTAAAATAGCGATGGAAGCAGTTTAATAATTCCACCACTCTGACGATAATATAAGCAGAAGATAAAAGTGAATTAATTTTTAGGAGGGAGCAGCCATGAAAATTAACAACATTCAAGCAGGCAAGATCAATCAGTATTATAAAAAGCTGCAGCAGAAGCAGACAGAAAAGAGTGGGAGCAAAAATGACAGCACCCAAATTTCTGCTAAAGCCAAAGAAATCATGACTGCCAGAGCTGAGCTAAAAGAGATACCTCAGATTAGAGAAGAAAAGGTTGCAGCCTTAAAGGAGAAAGTTCAATCCGGTAATTACCAGGTTGACAGCAAAAAGCTGGCTGCAAAAATTCTAAATAATGTTGAGCGGGTGTAAATAATGTCAGAGAAGCTAAAAAATGAGTTATTAAGTATTTTAGAGGAAGAAAAAGCACTCTATCAAAAACTTTTTGAGATTGCAGAAGCCAAAAATGAGGCTTTAGTAAATAATGATACAGATAGATTGATGGAAATAGTAGAAAATGATAGAGAAGTAATTGCAGATATAGAAAAAAAGGATAAAGAAAGAAATGATAAAATTCAGGAGATCAAAGCTGAATTTGAAATTGAATTAGAAAAAGATTCTTACAGCAATTTAATTGAAAAACTGTCCCAAGGCTGGGGAGAAAAATTAAATCCAATTAGAGAAGAACTGATAGAATTAACTGATGACTTTCACAGTCTAAATGAACAGAACCAAAAACTTCTCGAGCAGGCAATAGAGTTAAATCAAATTTCTTTTGAAACAATAGTAAAAAGCATTAAAGAACAGGATACCACTTATTCTAAAGATGCAAAAGTAAAGAAAGAACAGCCGCGAATTATAAATAAACAGGGCTAAAGGTGGGAAGATAATGAATATATTTAGCGGCCTGCATGTCGGGTTAAGAGCACTGGAAACACAGCGCAAATCACTCGATGTAACAGGGCATAACATAGCAAATGCAAATAATGAAGATTATAATAAACAGCGAGCAATACATAAGGCTTCTTATCCATATACAGCTCCCGGACTTTCCAATCATGGAGGAGCCGGACAGTTTGGTACAGGTGTTGAAATTGCGGAGGTGGAGCGGGTTAAAGATCAGTTTATTAATTCTCAGATTTTTAACGAGACTCAGGCTTCCGGCTACTGGGAAGAAATGCAGCGTGGGTTAGAGAAAGTAGAATATATACTAAATGAACCTTCTGATTCCGGAATCGACAGTGCTATCAATCAGTTCTGGAATTCACTCCAGGATTTAAGCAATAATCCGAGTGATAATGCAGCCCGGAATATGGTAAGAGAAAATGCCAGAAATGTAATTGACTCTTTTCAGAGTGTAAATAATCAGCTGACTGATTATAAGAAGAGTATTAATGAGAATCTTTCTAATGCAGCAGCCGAGATTAATAATATTACTAAAAAAATGGCTGATCTTAATAAGCAGATTGTTTCTATTAAAGGGAGTGGACAGAACCCCAATGATTTACTGGATCAGCGAGATGCTCTTTATAAAGATTTGAGTAAATTAATTAATGTCCAATCCAGACAGGATGCTCAGGGTAACCTGATTGTTTCAACTCAGGGGATGCAGCTGGTTAATGGGTCAGATGCTTATGAGCTAGCAGCTAAGGGTAATACTGATGATAACAGTATTCCGCGGATGGAAGATAAGCTAATCCACACCCGGACTGGAACAGAAATCAAACCAACCAGTGGTAAAATAGCAGCCTGGATGGATATGCGAGATGAGAAGTTAGACTTTTATGCAGGCAGGCTTAATCAGATGGCTAAAACTATGGTGACTGAGTTTAATAAGCAGCATCAGGCTGGTTATGATGCTAATGGTGTTGATGGCGGAAATTTCTTTAAGCCAATTGACAGCTCCAGTGAACAGAGTGCAATTGCTCAGTTAGATCTGACAGCGGCTATCAAAGATTTAGAAAATGGTCTCAGTAAAATAGCAGCCGGAAATAAGAATATTGATTCTTTTATTGAACTGGACACTCAAGGAAATGATCTGGAAGGTAATTATCAGGTTGAAGTTACA
>NZ_QBLR01000262.1:0-4847 GCF_003070835.1 Halanaerobium sp.
TTGAGTTCATTGATTTTGTTATTTTTTCTAATTTTTCTATTAGTTCATCTATTTCATTTTTAGTGATATTTAAAGCAGGTAAAAAGCGAATTATCCTGCCTTTAACAAGATTCAGTAAAACTCCTTCTGCCTGAGCTCTGTCCCTTAAATTAGGAATTACTTCTTTTAACTCAATTCCCAGCATTAAGCCAATTCCTCTGACATCCTCAATCTTTTCCGAATCAAGTTCTTTTAATCTGTTCAGAAAATATTCTCCTCTTTCAGCAATTGAAGCCTGCATTTCTTCCAGCTCTTCTAAAACAACTTTTGCTCCTCTTAGAGCAAGTGGATTGGGAGCAAAAGTTGAGCCGTGGTCACCTGGTTTAAGTACCTCTGTCATTTCTCCAACCATAATTACTCCCCCCAGCGGCAGACCACCTCCAAGTGCTTTGGCAACTGTAACCAGGTCAGGTTTTAAATCAAAATGCTGATAAGAATATTGCTTAGCAGTTCTGTAAAGACCTGCCTGTACTTCATCAACAGCCAGAATCCAATTATTGGCCGCTATTTGACTTTTAAGTTCCGCTATAAATTCTTGAGTTGCTGGCTGCACCCCACCAGAACCCTGCAGTGGTTCAAAAAAAACTGCTTTAATATCCGGATTATCTGCTGCTGTCTTTTTTAGACTCTCTACATTATTAAATTCTGCTTCTATTGTGTCCGGAAGCAGGGGTTTAAACTGGTCTCTAATTCCAGGAAAACCATTAACTGATAGTGCACCTAATGACCTGCCGTGGAATGAATTACTAAAAAATAAAATTTTTCCACCATCAATTTTCTTTTTAATAACTTTTAAGGCCAGCTCAGTTGCTTCAGTACCTGAGTTAACAAAAAATACTTTTTCTCCCTGACTGGTAATTAACTCTGCTACTCGTTCTGTATCCTCATCTAAAAAATAATTAGAAGTATGAGCATAGCGTTCTAATTTTTTAGAGATTTCTTTTACAACTTTAGGATGACTGTGGCCCAGGGCCAGTACTCCAATCCCGGCAAAAGTATCAAAATATTTATTACCGTCAGTATCATAAATATAGACACCTTCTGCTCTTTCGATAGTAAAATCATAATTGTTATAAAGTTTTAAATAACGCATTTTTAAAACATCCTTTATCAATATATTTGAGAATAGATATAATACACCTGCCTAATTTGAAAAAGCTGGCCAAAATAAATTCAGCCAGCCTTAATCTTAAAGTTAATTTTTAAAGTTGGCGCAAACTTGCCATTATTTCAGTCTTCTGTTTTGTCCGATCATCTACATTTTTAATCTTTTTAGCAGGAGAACCGGCATAAACTGCACCAGCAGGAATATCATCAATAACAATCGAACCGGCTGCAACAACAGCACCTTCACCAATATGCACTCCTTCTAAAACAACTGCATTAGCTCCAATCAGTACATTATCTTCTACAATAACCGGATCAGCACTTGGTGGTTCAATAACTCCGGCTAAAACAGTTCCAGCACCAATGTGGCAATTGTCACCAACTGTAGCTCGGCCTCCGAGCACAGTATTCATATCAATCATTGTATTGACACCAATTTTAGCACCAATATTGATAACTGCTCCCATCATCAGCACACAGCCATCTCCAATTTCAACCTGGTCCCGAATATGGACTCCAGGTTCGATTCTGCAGTTATACTGGCTGTAATCCGCTAATGGTATAGCAGAATTAAGTCTGTCCATTTCAACTCTGGATTGTTTCAATTTATCTCCCAGTTTTTCCTTGATTGCTTCTGCTTCTTTCTGCTCACAGAAAACAACACCAGAGCTGTCATCTCCATAATATTCGTAAGTACTTAAAACTTTCTTTAAATCTTCGCCCTTAACATAAAATTTAACAGGTGAATTCTTAGTAGAATTTGAAATATAGTCAATTAAATCATATGAATTCATCATTATTCCTCCAGTTATATATTTCAACTTTTAATTATCAAGATTAAGATTTTAATTTACGCTTCAGGTATCTGTCAAAAATCAGAATTATAATTGAATGACTTAGTTTTTCTTAAAAGAAATTTGGAATGAAACTATAACTCTGATTTTAAAATTTCAGAAAAACTATAAAATCCGGGCTCCAGCTTCATAATTTTTTCAGCACTTAAAAGTACTCCCTGAGTAAAAGCCTCTCTCGAATAAGCCCTGTGCTTTAGAGTCAGTACTTCTCCTGTGCTGGCAAAGTCCACTTCGTGCTCACCAAATTCTGAACCCAGTCGTTTAGAATGCATTTCTACATCTCTATCTATAAGATCTCCCAGCATAATTGCTGTACCTGATGGTTTATCTTTTTTAAAGCGGTGATGAGTCTCGGAAATTTCTATATCCCAATCCTGATCTACATACTGATTTACTTCCTGGATCAGTTCAGATAGAATATTGATTCCAATAGAAAAATTAAAGCTCTGAATCACGGGCACCTCTGCTGCCAGCTTATCTAATTCAGCAAAATCAGATTCATCTAAACCGGTAGTCCCAATTACCAGAGGTACCTCTTTTTCCTTAATGACTCTTACTGTATCAGCAAAAGCTTCTTCTAGAGAAAAATCGATAATTACTTCCGGTTTTTCTATTTCTTTTTCACCATTTTCATCTTTCTGATAGACCAGTTTATGGCCAGCTTCAGAAAATAATTCTTCAATTGCCTGTCCCATCCGACCAGAATAACCTATGATTCCATATTTCATACAATATCCAGCTCCTTCATTTCATCTAAAATTAACTGTTGATTCTCCGGACTTAAATTAATCAGGGGACGGCGGAGATTATTATTAGAAAGTCCAATCTGCTGCATCGCAAATTTAATTGGAATTGGGTTAACATCAACAAAAATAAGCCTCATTAATTTTAAGTATTTATAATGTAAGTCTCTCGCAGCTTGATAATCTCCGGCTAAAATATGAGAAGTAATCTTCTTCATTACTCCGGGCATTAGATTTGAAAATACCGAAATAACCCCACTACCTCCACACAGCATCAATGGTAGAGCCTGGTCATCATTTCCAGAAAAAATAGTTTTACTATTTCTAGCAATTTCGATCACATTTAAGATCTGGCTCATATCTCCACTGGCTTCCTTAATAGCAGCAATATTATCTTCCATTTCAGCCATTTTCTTAAAAGTCTCCGGTTCAATATTAACTCCGGTTCTGGAAGGTACATTGTAGGCAATAATCGGAAGTTCAGTCTGACTGGCAATATGTGTATAGTGGTCGACCAATCCTGCCTGACTTGTCTTATTATAATAAGGAGTTACAATTAAAAGTCCATCAGCACCCTGTTCTTCGGCCAGTTTATTCATTTCAATTACTTTTACAGTATCATTAGTCCCAGTACCAATAATTACAGGTACTTCACCATCAGCCTTAGCCACTGCTATTTTAGTCAGTTCTTTTCTTTCTTCTAGATGTACAGTTGGAGATTCACCTGTGGTTCCCAATACCACAAGTGCATCAATATTGTTTTCTAATTGATGGTCTAAAATCTTTTCAAATAAATCATAATCAACCTCACCATTGCCTTTAAAAGGAGTAATCAACGCTGTTCCCACACCTTTAAACATATTAATAACCTCCTATTACAGTAGTCGTATAATCTTCAAAAGTTTCATCACGCCTGATCTGTTTCACTTTACCATCAATAGTGTACAAAAATTCTCCGTTTCTGAGCATTCCATTATAATTAAAGCCCATTGCATGTCCGTGAGCGCCTGTATCATGAATCACAATTAGATCTCCCAACTTGCTCTCAGGAAGTCGGCGGTCAATTGCAAATTTATCATTGTTTTCACAGAGGGAGCCAATTACATCATATTCATTTGATTTTTCTTCCCCTCGAGCTTCTGCATCAATATTGGTTAAATGGTGATAGCTTCTATACATTGCCGGTCTCATTAAATCTGACATTGAAGCATCTACACCCAGATATTTTTTGTATGTTTCCTTTTTCTTAATCACTTCTGTCACTAAATAGCCTGATTCGCCAGTAATGTAGCGGCCAGATTCCATAAAAATTTTAGGCTGCAGTCCATTTGCCCTTAAAACTTTATCATAGGCTTCATTTACCGCTCCTGATATTGCATCTAGATCAACAAATTCTTCTGGTTGATAGGGGATTCCAATTCCGCCTCCAATGTTGATGAAGTCAATCTCAATTCCAAATTCATTTATAATTTCTCTGGCAAATTCAAAAAGCATTTCCGTATACTCACCAAAAATTTGGGGATCATTTTCATTGGAAACCACCATAGTGTGCAGTCCAATTGATTTAATTCCCTGCCCTGCCAGAAAAGATACTGCATCTTTGATCTGCTCTGCAGTTGAACCAAACTTTGATTCTTTAGAATCACCCATAATTTCATTTTCAATTGTGCCGGGGTTTAATCTAAAACAAATATTTTCTGGTATAATCTCATTTTCAAAAAGCTCATAAATATCTGCTGCCCAGTCAATATTTATAATGCAGCCTTTATCTACTGCATACCTGTAGGCATCAATTGTAGTCAGATTAGAGGTGAACATTATATCCTCTCCGCTAAAACCGACCATTTCTGCCAGTCTAATTTCGGTTACAGTTGCTGCATCAACCCCACAGCTATTTTCCTTCATTATTTTTAAAACATGTGGATTTGGATTGGCTTTAATGGCAAAGAATTCTTTAAAATCCGCCCAGCTAAAGGAAGAATTTAAATTGTTTAAGCGATCAACAATGGTCTGTTCATCATAAATGTGAAACGGAGTTCCATATTCTTTTACTGTTTTTCTAATTTTAGTTTCAGGTATAGTTATTGTTTTCATAAATCTACTC
>NZ_QBLR01000263.1:0-4834 GCF_003070835.1 Halanaerobium sp.
TTTCTATTCTAGATATTACCGACTGCCTCATACCCGCTCTAGCAGCCAATTCCTCCTGTGATAAACCTTCATCTGATCTTAATAAAAATATCTTTTTCCTTAATTCATAAACAGGGTCAAATCCCTCAACTGTATCTTTTAAATCATTTCTATCTTTAATTAATTCTTTAAAAGAATCATCCTTATTTCTAATTCCATATTTATTTCCCATTGTATTTTAAGACTCCCTTATAACTAATATTATAGAGTACATATCAGAAATATTTATCCTTCCAACTCAGCTATAATTCTTTTCTTTCTTCTATCTGCTAAGCTAATTGCATCTGGAGGAGTTCTATTTGTTTTTTTAACTATTCCATGAACTAATATATAAACTTCAGGATCATCAATAAAATAGTTTAAGAAAATTATTCTGTATAAATCAGATGCATATGCTAAACTAAAAAGCCTCCAATAAGAATCTAAACATTAATTAGTCTATATAGCTACAAAGGCGTGGCCTAATATTCTAATTAAATTTATTATTATTCGAAATAGTATTATCTTTTAACCAATCTGAAATGCCATTTATTTTAATTTTTCCTTGAGCAACTTTTTTGACCATCGAAATTGAATCTTCACTATCAGCAATTATTTTATAGTCATGATATCTTAGAAAATAAGCCATCACAAAAAAGGCTATCCTCTTATTCCCATCAATAAAAGCATGATTTTTACATAAATAGAAACAATAAGCTGCAGCCAAATCATAAATGGATGAATTATCATTATAAATTTTATAATTTTTAACGCCATAAATAGCTGATTCTAACAGCTTAATATCTCTTATTTCAGCATTATTATTATATTTTTCCATAAGTTCACGATGGATCTTTAAAACTAAATCAGTATCCAATAAATAAAATTTATCCATTTAATTCAGCTCCAGAAAATAATTATTTAGCTAAAGCATCTAATACCTCTTTATGATCCTCATAAATCTCATTAAAGATTTCTTCGTGACTGTTCTGCTTATTATATTCTTTAATAAACCTTCTTATTTCTACACTCGCATTACTACCTGAATCATGTGTAATTTTTTTGAATTTTTCCCATTCTTCCTCATCAATACGGAATTGTTTTGTTTTCATTTTTTATCCTCCTTTGCGCACTGATAATGTCCCTACAATGTAATTATATAATTAATTTACTTTTTGGTCAAGAAAATTATTTGCAATAGTTTTTGTCCACTATTTTTGGGGGGGGCAGTGTCTTCCCGAAAGTTGCAAACTAAAATTCCCTATTATTGCTCAGAAACTCCATTCAAAATAGGAAGCACTTTTTGATTTGGTATTAAAAAATCCCGACAGTTTCTTTAAGAAAATGCCGGGTTAATAGTTACGCTATTTGTTATTTGATCTTTAAACCAACAATCTTTTTCCAGCTGTAATCAAAGTTGAGAGCTTTGATGTTCCTTTGTTGATTTTTTAAGCAATTTCCTTAAGATGATTTTTTATCTTTTTTAAAATCAATCTTTTTGACATTATCTCGACGAGGCTGATAGGTATCTACCAGATCAACAAGTGCAGAAACTATATCTCTGCCGGCAGCTTTTTCTGCAAGTTCTGCCAGGCGCTCCAGGTGTTGATCTAAAAACTCCTGGTCTACAGCTTCTAAGTTATTGATAAAAATCCGCTCGTGTTCTGTTGCAATATTATCTTCGGTATCACATAAAAGCTCTTCGTAAAGCTTTTCTCCAGGACGAAGTCCAATTACATCGATATCTATATCTTCATAAGGAGTTAAACCTGAAAGTGAGATTAAGTCTTCTGCAAGCTCCATAATCTTGACCGGTTCTCCCATGTCAAGGACAAAGACCTCTCCTCCCTTACCTAAGGCACCTGCCTGAATAACAAGCTGTGAGGCTTCGGGAATAGTCATAAAGTAGCGGGTTATATCCTTATGGGTAACTGTCAGCGGACCACCATTAGCAATCTGCTTTTTAAATAAAGGAATTACACTTCCCTGGCTGCCCAAAACATTACCAAAGCGGACTGCCATAAACTTAGTCTTAGACTTCTTATTAATAGTCTGCACAACCATCTCTGCTGCTCTTTTAGAGGCCCCCATCACATTGGTAGGGTTTACTGCCTTATCTGTTGAAATCAGGACAAAACGGTCGATTTCAAACTCTGCTGCAGTTTGAGCTAAGTTCCTGGTCCCTAAGATATTATTCTTTACAGCCTCTTCCGGACTGGTCTCCATTAAGGGCACATGTTTATGGGCTGCTGCATGGAAGACTACATCAGGAGAATATTCTCTAAAGACCTTCTCCAGCTTATTTTTATCCCTGACGCTTCCGATAATCGAAATTAAATCTAAATCCGGATACTTATTTTTTAAATCTCTTTCTAAAAAGTAAGTTGTGTTTTCATTGATATCTAAAATAATAATTTTTTTAGGATTAAACTTTGCTACCTGGCGGCAGATCTCTGAACCAATTGAACCTCCACCACCACTGACTAAGATGGTTTTTTCTTCAAGATAAGCAGAAATTTCATCAGAGATTAAATCAACCTGGTCTCTTCTTAAAAGGTCTTCTACCTTGACCTCTCTGATCTGATTTAGAGAAACATCACCTTTTAAAATCTCATAAACTCCAGGTACAATCTCTACCTTTACATCTTTTTTATTGCTTAATTCATAAAATCTTTTGATTGTCTTACCTTCAGCCGAAGGAACTGCAATGATCACTTCATCTACAGAATACTCCTCGATCAGCTGCGGTATTTTTTCACTCTTTCCTAAAACTTTTTTTCCGTGAATCTCCAAGGACTGCTTATCTGGATCATCATCTACCAGTCCAATTATTCTTTTCCCTATTTCTGGATGTTTTTGAATCTCTCTGGTAATCATCTCTGCAGCATCACCGGCACCAATGATTAAAACTCTGCTTTTAGACTTTTTATTCTGGTTGCGGTTTAAATAATCCTTTAATAGTCTTAAACCAAAACGCATTCCTCCGAGCAAAAAGATATCTGACATTAAATTGATGGCAATAATGCTGCGGGGGAAACCGACTCTGAAGAAGTAAATATAGATTACAAATAGAGTGTTGATTGCTATTGTGGCTTTAAAGATGGAATAAAGTTCTGACATGCTGGCATACTGCCACATTTTATTGTAGAGTGAGGAAAAGTATAAGACAAAAAATGAAATCACTGTTATTGCCAGGAGATATTCAATTTCAAAATACCTCATCCAGTTTTCATCAAAACGGAGGATGAAAGAAGATAGTACTGCCAGATTAACTAAAATAAGGTCAATAATAATTAAACGCGGTTTTTTGTATAATTTCAATAAAAATTCAATCATAAAACTCAACTCCCGATAATATAAATTTCTCCCTGTAAATAGCTATCTATATTATAATGTACTTTCTGCTTTAATTCAATGAATTCGACAATAATAGTTAAAAGATACAAAAAACTCCTACTGACTTCTGAGAAAAAAAGTAGTAGGAGAATGAATGCTGTAATTAATATTTAATTTGAGACACTGGTTAACACAAAATAATTTATTGACTAAATTCTTTTAACCACTCAACCACAATCTCTACCTCTTCTTCAGTTAAGCTAGAAGAACAGGGAATGTTAATTAAATGATCAACAAAGTACTGCGCCTTTTCTATCTGATAAAACTCGTTATCAAGATAGGGTTTCTGCTGATGAATCAGTCCCCAGAGAGGTCTGGCCTGGATATTAACCTCATTTAGCTTTCTTAAAAGCTCGTCTCTATCGATTCCGTACTTATCCTGATCAACCAGTACAGCATAAAACCAGTGATTGGCTCTTGTTCCCTGATTAAAGGGTAATAAACTTAATCCATCTATTTCAGCTATTGCTTTTTTGTAAAGCTTATAATTTTTCTTTTTAGTGGCGATAAAGTCTTCCAGCCTGTCTATTTGCTCTGTTCCATAGGCTGCCTGAATATTGGTCATCCGGTAGTTATATCCTATTTCATCATGCTGATAGTATAATGGGTCTGTTTTAGCCTGCACACCTAAAAATGAGGCCTTTTCTAAAAGCTCAGGGTGATTGGAAACCATCATTCCACCACCACCGGTAGTAATTATCTTATTGGCATTAAAGGAATAGACTCCTATATCTCCGATTGTTCCACAGTGTTGGCCTTCATATTTACCGGAAGTATAATAGGAACCGAGAGCTTCTGTTGCATCTTCTACTATTTTTAGATTGTATTTAGCTCCAATTTCCATTATTCGTTCCATATCAGCTGGGTTACCAAAGACATGAACTACTACAATGGCTTTTATTTCTTTATCTGTTTTTTTATTGATTACCTTACCATCTATCATTTTACATTGATCCTCTAAAAATGATTCTAATTTATCTGGATCGATGTTGATATCGTCTCCACAGTCCATAAATACAGGTTCTGCTCCCATATAGGTAACTGGATTGACTGCTGCAATAAAGGTTGCTGTGGGAACTATTACTTCATCATCACGATCTACTCCTAAAACCCTCATTGCAAGGTGTAAACCGGCTGTTCCACTCTGAACTGCCACTGCTCGCTCTACATTTAAGTACTTTTCCATTTTCTCCTGAAATTCTTTGATAAATTTACCACCTGTTGAGACCCAGCCTGATTCTATGGTGTCTTTTATGTTTTCAACTATGTCCATCGATAGATTGGGCACTGAAAGAGGTATTGATCTTTTTTCTGGCATTGTATCACCTTTCTAGTTTGAAATTATTTTTATGTAAATTTTTTATGTTTAAATACTGTTCTAATTATATCCCAGCCTGGATGTCATTTCAATCTAATCGAC
>NZ_QBLR01000264.1:0-4822 GCF_003070835.1 Halanaerobium sp.
CCCTAAGTCTATTAGAAAACCTTGATAATATAGCATATTTAGATTTTATGATAGCCAGAGCTGAATTTTCCATAGAAATTTCAGCTGTTAAACCTAAAATAACTTCTGAAAAGTTAATAAAGATTAAAAATGGAAGGCATCTAGTAATCGAAAATGAACTAAATAAAAAAGGTGCAGAATTTACTCCGATTGATCTTGAACTAAAATCAGGTTCAACATTAATTACCGGCCCTAATATGGGAGGTAAAACTGTTAGCTTGAAACTGACTGCACTTTTAACAGTAATGGCTCAACATTCTCTTTTTGTGCCTGCAGATTATTTTGAATTTAATCTCCGCAATTATATATATTTTAGTTTAACTTCAGATGATATTAAAAGTGGTTTAAGTAATTTTGGTACAGAGATTAGCAATTTAAAATATGTTGTTGCTGCAGGGGATGATAAGGGTTTGATTTTAATTGATGAGATTGCACATGGCACTAATCCTGCTGAGGGTTATGCAATTGCCTATGGCATAATCGAAAAATTAGATACAATGAATTCTATTTCAGCTATTACTACTCATTATCAGAGGTTGGCCAACAAATTGGAAATTACACATTTTCAGGTCAAGGGACTGGATAAAGATCTCTTAGCTAAATATCATAATCATATTAGAGAAAAGGGAATAGATATTTTAAATAAATGTATGGATTATCGACTTGAGAGGGTAACAAGCAAAAGAGATTTTCCTCAGGATGCAATTCGCATTGCAGGTTTATTAGGTTTTGATCAAGAAATTTTAGAAACAGCAAAAAATATTATGAATAATGATTCAACTGGAGGGATTGAAAATAATGGTTAAGAAGATGTTAGATCTCGATAAAAAGAAGATTGATAAAGCTAGAGAAGCTGCTCATGAAATTACTATGAATATTCAGAAAGAAATTGATTTAAATACTACAACCAGTGTTGAAAGAACTGTTGCCAGATTTTTTGGAATCGATGGTGTTAATGCTGAAGAAATTCCGCTGGCCAATGTTTTAGTAGATCAATTAAATGAAGAAGGAGAATTAAATCGCGGTTTAGCTTTCTGGTTAGGAAATGCTATGGCCTATCACGATTTGGATGCCCAGGAAGTTGCCGAAGAGGTTGCAAAAGGCAGTCTTAAGCTGACAGAAATACCACTTCAGGATGAAAAGAAAGTAAAAGAATTAATTGATGCTAAAGCAAAAGAAATGATTGATTTAATTAAAAAGAATCGTCAGGATAGAGAAGACTACATTGATAGACTTGGTGAGGGAGAAAGCCCTCAAAAATACGTTATAGTTGCAACTGGAAATATTTACGAAGATATTGAGCAGGCTAAATCAGCCGCCAGACAGGGAGCAGATATTGTTGCAGTTATTAGAACAACAGGACAGAGTCTTCTAGATTATGTTCCTTATGGTCCAACCAAAGAAGGTTTTGGTGGTACATATGCTACTCAAGAAAACTTTAAAATTATGAGAGAAGCTTTAGATGAAGTAGGCGAAGAGGTTGGAAGATATATAAAGTTAGTTAATTACTGTTCCGGACTCTGCATGCCAGAAATAGCTGCTATGGGGGCTATTGAAAGACTTGATATGATGTTAAATGATGCAATGTACGGTATTCTTTTTAGAGATATTAATATGAATCGTACCTTTATTGATCAATATTTTTCCCGAATGATTAATGCATTTGCAGGTGTAATCATTAATACAGGTGAAGATAACTATTTAACAACAGCCGATGCTTTTGAGCAGGCACATACTGTTTTAGCTTCAGATTTCATTAATGAACAGATGGGACTGCAGGCAGGATTAAGTGAAGAACAGTTAGGTTTAGGTCATGCTTTTGAAATGAATCCAGATATCGAAAATGGGTTCTTATATGAAATTGCTCAGGCTCAAATGATCCGCCAGATTTTCCCTAACTCACCTTTAAAATATATGCCTCCAACAAAGTATATGACTGGAGATATTTTCAAAGGGCACTTACAGGATGCATTATTTAACTTAGCTTCTGTAATGACAGGCCAGGGAATTCAGCTTTTAGGTATGTTAACCGAGGCTATTCATACTCCTTTCTTAAGTGAAAGAGCACTGGCGTTGGAAAATGCTGAATATGTAATGAATAATGCACGTGATTTAGGTTCTGAGATTGAATTTAAAGAAGATGGAATTATTCAAACAAGAGCTCAAACTGTTTTAGAAGAAGTTGTAGAAATGCTTGAAGATGTAAATAACAAAGGCCTAAAAACTGCAATTGCAGATGGTGATTTTGCTGATGTTAAAAGACCTATTGATGGTGGTAAAGGTGCTGATGGTGTAATTAAGAAAAGCAAAGATTACTATAATCCTTTTTTAGAAATGATGCGAAATGAATTAAGTAAATAAAATAAATAATTATGATATAAAGAGGTGTTATAAATGGAACTGGATATGAAAAAAATTAAGCCTTACGGTGATACTTTAAATGATGGAAAAGTTCAGATGAGTTTTACTCTTCCTATTCCTGCAAGTGATGAAGCAAAAGAAGCAGCAAAAAGATTAGCAGAAAAAATGGGAATGACTGATGTAGAGATTCCTCACATGAAAGATTTACACAACTTCTCTTACTTTGTGATTTATGGAAGTCTTGAGCACACTGTAAATGTTGAGGAAATTGAAATTCCAAAGGTAAATGAAGAGGTAATGGATTATTACGAGATTAATGATTTTATTGAAGAAAATATCGGCAGAAATATTGTTGTAGTTGGGGCTTGTACTGGTACAGATGCTCATACAGTAGGACTTGATGCAATAATGAATATGAAAGGTTATGCTGGGGAATATGGATTAGAAAGATATCCTAAAATAGATGCCTATAATTTAGGTAGTCAGGTTCCAAATGAAGAGCTGATTGCAAAGGCAATAGAATTAGATGCAGATGCAATTTTGGTTTCACAGGTTGTTACGCAAAAAAATGTTCATATTAAGAACATGACCGAACTAATTGAATTAATTGAAGCAGAAAACCTAAGAGACAAAATGATCATAGCTGCTGGTGGACCACGTATTGATCATGAGCTTGCAACAGAATTGGGTTTTGATGCCGGTTTCGGTCAGGGATCTTTACCACCAGATGTAGCAACTTTTTTAGCTAAAAGAATAGCAAAAAGTGTTTAGTAACAAAGGGGGTGATTGAGGAAAAATCGTTAATACTTCAGAAATAATAATTAAATAAGATTATCAGAGAGAATACGAGTACCTAAGAACAAATGATATGTTTAAATTACAAACAAAAACACTAGGAGGATTAAAATGTCTGAAAGTAAACTTGATAATGTAAATCAGAAGAAAGTACCGAGCTTTTCAAGTGTCATATTTGTATTTTTATATTTAATTATTTCAATGGGGATTTCAGTATTGTGGCTTGATATTCCAATACATATAACTTTAGTATCAGCTGCGATTGTTGCAACTATAGTAGCAATGTCCCAAGGTTATACCTGGGATGAAATTCAGGATGCGATTTTACATGGATGTAGTATAGCAATGCTGCCTATGTTAATCTTGATGATTATTGGTGCAATTATTGGTGCCTGGATCTCTGCAGGAACAATCCAGACAATTATTTATTATGGTCTGCAGTTGATTAGTCCAAGATGGTTCCTGGTTGCAGCAGCACTAATGTGTTCAATAACCTCTTTAGCTACAGGAAGTGCCTGGACAACTTCTGGTACAATTGGTGTTGCTTTAATGGGAATTGGAGCCGGTCTTGGAGTTCCTGCTGGAATGACAGCTGGTGCAGTTGTTTCTGGTTCTTACTTTGGTGATAAAATGTCACCCCTATCTGACTCTACAAACTTGGCAGCAGCAGTAGCAGAAGCAGATCTATTTGATCATATAAAGCATATGGTTTATACAGTTGGACCTGGTTTATTACTCTCACTTATTGCTTATGCTGTTTTAGGAGCTCAGTTTGGTGGAAGTACAATCGATCCAGTTCAAATGTCAGTGATTAATGAAACTCTAACAGGTTTAGAACAGAACTTTAACTTAAGCTTGTGGTTATTAATTCCACCAGTTGCAGTAATTATTATGGCTGCAAAGAAAGTTCCAGCTCTAGCATCACTAATTATCTCAGCACTTATGGGTGCAGTATTTGCTTTGATTTTCCAGGGGGCTTCAATTCACGAAGTAACTCAGGCTATGAACTGGGGCTTTGTTTCAGAAACAGGTATTGAATCTGTAGACTCTCTATTAAGTCGTGGTGGAATGCAGAGCATGATGTGGACAGTTTCTCTTGGATTTATAGCTCTATCTTTTGGTGGTATTTTAGAAAAGACATATATGTTGGAAGTTATCTTAAATAAAATTCAGCCAGCAATTAAAAATACTGGAAGTCTTGTTATTACAACTTTGCTTGGAAGTTTAGCTACAAACTTCTCAATGGCAAGTCAGTACATGGCTATAATTATTCCAGGAAGAATGCTTGCTCCTGCCTATAAGAGATTGAATTTAAAAACTAAAAACTTATCCCGAGCCCTTGAAGATGGGGGAACGGTATTTGCTCCCTTAGTACCATGGAGTTTATCTGGAGCTTTCTCAGCGGGGGTTTTAGGTGTTGCAACATTAGACTATGTTCCTTATGCATTCCTTTGTTTCTTTGTTCCTATTATTTCTGCAATTTACGGAATGACCGGATTTACTATGGAAACAGAAGATGAGGAAATTACCGAAGGCAGAGATGTCAAAAAAACAGTCAGCAAATAATTGTTAGAAAATAAATAATAATCTAATAATAAAACAAAAAAAGAGTCAGCAGAATAAATAT
>NZ_QBLR01000265.1:0-4799 GCF_003070835.1 Halanaerobium sp.
AATTGAAATAGAAGATAATGAATTTTATGATTTAACAACAGAAAAAAACCATAATTATTTAGCTGGAAATAGAACAATGGTTTTTATTCATAATACGGTACTCCACGGATTTCTAGGGGAGAAAATAGATTCCATCAAAGCCACTAAAAAACTGGTTAAAAGAATTGCTGAAAACTTTAAACTTCCCTATTATACCCTGACTCCATCATTCAGCATCTGTCCGGTTCACGGCTATCTGCCGGGAGAGCATGAGTACTGTCCTAAATGTGAGGCAGAAGCAGAGGCGGAAGAAAACCGCAGAGAGAAGCTTAAAGCAGAAAGTGAAGTTGAATAAATGAGACTGGCCGGATTACAGAAAACATCGGTTATCGATTTTCCCGATCAAATTTCGGCGGTTGTCTTTACTCAGGGCTGCAACTTTTACTGCCCTTACTGCCATAACAGTCAGCTGATTCCAATGAAAATTCCAGCTGAGCAGGAGTTGATGCCGGAAGATTATTTTTTCGACTTTCTTAAACAGCGGAAGGATCTGCTGGATGGAGTGACAATCACTGGAGGAGAGCCGCTGCTGCAGCCAGATTTAAAAAAGTTTATGCAGAAAATAAAACAGGATTATGATCTTTTAATTAAGCTGGACACCAATGGCAGCAGCTCGTCTAAGCTAAAAGAGCTGCTGGAGGCTGGGCTGATCGATTATCTAGCAGTTGATATAAAGTTCAGCTGGTCCAACTACGATGAGCTGGCTCCAGAGGGACTGGTTGCAGAAATTAAAAAATCTGTTGAGCTGATTATTAATTCTGATTTAGACTATGAATTCAGAACCACCGTGGTTCCCGGTCTGCATAACACTGAAGAAATTAAAGAAATTTCCCGTCAGATTGAAGGGGCAAAAAAATATTATATCCAAAATTTCAGACCGGTAAATACACTGGCACCTGAACTGAGAAATTCACGTTCTTTTGCTCCTTCAGAGCTAGATGAATTTAAACTGGAGGCTGAAAAGAACCTGGCTGATGTCCAAATTAGAGATTGAATTTGAGCCGGCAGTGCTGCCGGCAGCTGTCTATTTTCAGTGTAGAAAGGGAGACAGCAAATATATTGGTAGCTTAAGATAAGAAAAATTAATTTAAGAGGAGGCATTAAAATGGCTAAAAAACAAAAGTGTGAGGTTTATTCTCGAGTTGTGGGGTATCTTTCCCCGGTATCTGAATGGAATAAGGGTAAAAAAGAAGAATTTAAAGATCGCAAAACTTTTAAATACAGTGAAAAATAAGGAAGTGACGGGATCTGTCGAAAAATAGTATAATTTAACTAATTAGTATTTTTAAGGGGCTATCATCATGGTAGTCCCTTTATTTTTTTCCTTTTTTGCAGGAATTTACATATTGAGCGAGAAAAGAATTAAGTGAACAGTTTTAATAATGAAATACTTTTTAAAAGAAATTTATTTTTTAGTGGAAGGGTGTAGAAATTGCAGGTAGAAAGAAAACAATGTCAGAGTTCAGATGAGTTAATAAAATTTTTTAAATCATTAAAAGATGATCCTGCTCAGGTAGTACAGGTTTTTTCAGCCAGATCTGAGTTAGTAAATAAAAAATTAATAGCTGCTTTTAACCGCTATTTACCCCTTTCCACATTAATGGGTGCCAGTGCAGAAGAAGTAATCTCTGAAAACAAAGTTAGACTAAGTTCCTTAAGCGCTGTGGCAATGCGCTTTGAAAAAAGCAGTTTTAAACTTCTGCGAACCGAGTCTAAAAGTATAGAAAATGCCAGATTAATTATGGAAGAGATTGAAAAGGACACTAAGGCAATAATAATCTTTTCTGATGACCAGTATAATAACGGGGATCTGCTGGTTAAAGAGCTAAATAAGTGCAGTTTTAAACCTGTAATTGCAGGCGGTCAGGCAGCTTCGGGCGCTGAAAATGATTCAGGTTATGTTTTCGATAAAACTGGGATAATAAAAAAAGGCAGTCTGGCTTTGATTTTAAATGGAAGCCAGCTGAAGGCAAACTGGAATTACAGTATGGGCTGGGACAGCATCAGCCGCGAAATGGAGATCACCAGAGCAGAAAATCAGGTGGTTTACGAACTTGACGGCAGAAATATTTTTCAGGTATATTCTGAATTTCTGGGTGAGGATATTAAAAGTAAACTTCCTTCTGCTGCAGTTACAAAATTTCCGCTGGTTTTTAATCGTGGTTTTAAAAATGCCCGCTCTGCTATTGAGGCAGTAGATGATGGAATTAGATTTTCGGGAGAGCTTAAAGTAGGAGATAGAGTTAAAATTTCCTATGGGAGTTTAAATAAAATTTTAGCAAATTCAATGCGGCTCCAAAAAAAGCTTGACTTTCACCCTGAGATTTCATTAATTTATTCCTGTTCCGGCAGAAGTCAGTATTTAAAGTCCCTGGATTCGAATTTAGGTGAAGAAATTAAAGTTGTTCCTTCTCCTAAGGCTGGTTTCAGTACTAATGGAGAGTATGGAATTATAGACAGCAGCTATGAGTATTTAAATATTACAACCACAGTACTTTACTTAAGCGAAAAGAAGGAAGTTGTACATAAAAAGATTGAATTTGATACAGAAAAACCAGATCTAAAAATAGAGCATCTTTTTCACTTATCAAAAAAAGTTGTTTCGGAGCTGGAAATGATCAATGATAAGATGCGGAAAGCCAATCAGGCGACTGGAAACCATAAAGTTGAAGAAACAGCGGCCAGCCTTTTTAAAATGATTTTTGAAAACCAAAATTACACAGGTGGGATAGTGCTCAAAGAGGCCGAAAACCTTACCAAAATTTATCTTGATGATAGTCTGGGAGTAGAGGCTTATAACACATTTAAGGCCTTCTGGCAGCAGCGGCCGCAAAAAATTAGCAGCCGAAATAATATCCTCGGTTTTAAAAACGCTTTTTTAATTCCTCTAACTGAAGAAGTGGAAGCTCTGCTGATTATTTTAAGTGATGAAATTGACCTTTATGATATTAAAAAGAACCATCTATTTATAGAGCAGATTCCAAATTATTTAAAAAAAGCAATTTTATATGAGAGTTTAGAAAGAAACTTAGCCAGCCTTTCAACCCTGGAGCAGACTTCTGATTTTCTCTATTCTACTCTTGATCTGGACCTACTTTACGAAAGGATTCTGGATATAATTGTGGGTACAATGGGAATGTCAGCTGCAGTTATCTTCAAAAGAGATGAAAATCAGTTAAAAATGGTGAAAAATATAAATGTCAAAGAAAACAGCGAGCTGTATTTTTATTTGAAGGGCCATTATAAAGAAATTGCTGCTTCAGATCAAATTTTGATAGAAAATGAAGTTGATTTATTTGAAGATATTCAGACTTCAATTGCTATACCGATTAATCTAAACGATTATCAGGGAATATTATATGCAATGCAGTCTAAGTATCAGCAGTTAATTAATGAAAACCAGAAAAAGTTTATCAGAACTCTGGCTAATCAGATCCGGGTCAGCATTCGTAATGCTTTAAATCACAATAAGGTAAAAAGGCTTTCGGTAACTGATGGGCTGACCAACCTCTACAATCACTCTTACTTTCATAATCAGCTGCAGGAGAAAGCAGGAGAAAAGTATTCGGTGGCAATTATGGATATAGATAATTTTAAGGATTTCAATGATCACTACGGCCATCAGGCAGGAGATCAGGTGCTGCGAAAATTATCGGAGGTTTTAAAGTCGGAAATTAGAGAAGATGATATTGTGGCCCGCTATGGGGGAGAAGAGTTTGTAGTCTACTTTAATCTGGTTGATCAAAATACTCTCTCCAGAGTAATTAATCGCTTGATGCAGAAAATTAGAAATTTGGAAGTTGAATTTGAAAATCAGAAGCTTAAGGTTACTGTTTCAATTGGAGTTGCTGTCAATCAGGAAGGGAAATATTCAGCAGAAAAGCTAATTAAACAGGCAGATACCGCTTTATATATTGCTAAAGGTGCGGGAAGAGACATGGTTAAGTTTTACAGGAATTTAGAATAACTGGGCTGGAAATTTGAATTAAATTGTCGATAAACTCTCAGCAATAAACCCTTGAAATGGATTTCTTCTTATGCTATAATAATTATCGATGGGTGAAGTTTTAACTGAACGAACCCCAAATATAGAATTATTCCTAGGGGGAATGAATTAATATGATTTACACAGGTAAAGTAAAATGGTTTGACGCGAAAAAAGGTTATGGTTTCATTGAAAGAGAAGATGGCGACGATGTATTTGTACACTTCTCAGCTATTGAGGACGAAGGTTTCAAGACACTTGAAGACGAACAAGAAGTAGAATTCGAAATCGTTGAAGGCGACCGCGGTCCACAAGCTGAAAACGTTGTTAAGTTATAGAGTTTAAAACTGTATAAACTGAGACAACTTACCCCGTCCAGGGTTCTGGGCGGGGTTTTATTCTTTATATAGGAAATTATGCTTTTGCAGGAATGTGGATAAATTTGTAGAAGGATAAAAATATTATGAGCCCAAAACAAAGAGGAAAGCACATTAAAGTTAAAACAATATTGAATGATCACTGGGAAGTGTTTAAGATTAAACATCTTCCAGGTAGAGTGCCTGCTGATATGTTAAACCATGTAATTGATCAGGTAGAAAAATCAATGAAATGTGGTAATCCAGAGAATGGTTATGCTAAATATAAATGCCTGGACTGTGGTGAAGAGCATATTGTTAGCTTCAGCTGTAAAAGTAGGTTCTGCTCTAGATGTGGTAAAGTTTATGTAGATAAATGGGTAGACAAACAGGTTGATATGATCTTAGATGTCAGCCAT